>NZ_UGJJ01000006.1 GCF_900451175.1 Kingella potus | reverse complement strand
CAGGCAAAGTGTCGTGGCACGGCATGAGCCGCCGCGACATTGCCTATCTGCCGCAGCAGGCCGACATCGACCGCAGCCAGCCGATGACGGTGTTCGAGCTGGCTGCGATGGGGCTGTGGTATGAAATCGGCTTTTTCGGCCGGGTCAGTGCGGCGCAGAAAGAGCGCGTGATGCACGCGCTGCGGCGGGTGGAGATGGACGGGGCGGCCGACCGGCAGATTGCCCATTTGTCCAACGGCCAGTTCCAGCGCGTGCTGTTTGCGCGGATGCTGGCGCAGGATGCCAAATTCCTGCTGCTCGACGAGCCTTTCAACGCGGTGGACGCGCAAACGACCTACGCGCTTTTGGACGTGCTGCGCCGCTGCAACGGCGACAAACAGGCCGTTATCGCCGTGCTGCACGACTACGAACAGGTGCGCGCCTATTTTCCCAACACGCTGCTGATTGCGCGGGAAAAAATCATGGCGGGCAAAACGGAGGAAGTGCTGACCGAAAGCTGCCTGCAACAGGCCGCCGCCGCCATGCAGAAGCACGATTATCCGCAATGGTGTGCCGCATAAACATTTCAGGCCGTCTGAAAACGGTTTCAGACGGCCTTCTTCCCGCTGCAAAGTGTCCATGCGGAGTGTTGTCCGCCCTCCCCGATAAAAAGGAAAGCATCATGAAAAAATCCGTCCTTCTGTTTGCCGCATTCTTTGCCTGTGCCGCCGCCCATGCCGACGGCGGGAAAAGCAGCGCGCAAGCCGCTGAAAAAAACGTTTCCGGGCAGCATGGGGCAGCCAGTGCAGTTTCGCAGGCGCAGGATGCCGTCCGCCGATACCAAAAGAGCGAAGGCGCAGGCTCACGCGAAATCCTCTCCGAGGAGGCCAAGCTCGCCCCGAGGGAGAGAATCACCGGCATCGTGCGTTTCACGGCGGGCAGAACCTACAACATCGCCGGCCGCTGCGGCTCGGGCTGCGGCAATATGTCTCTCAAACTGTACGACAGCGGCGTATATCTCGACCTGATCGACGAAGACAGCATCAACGGCCTGCTGGTCAAGCAAGACCCGCGCACGACCAAAGAACCGGAATTGTCCTGGAAGGCGGAAAAAAACGGCCGCTACACCGCCGTGCTGACGATGAAGGAATGCGCCGCCGCTTCCTGTGCCGCCGCCCTGCAAATCTTTGAAGGCACAAAAAGCCTTGTACAAGTAGGCATCCGTATTCGGTAACCGCGTTTTCAGACGGCCTCAAACCGCAGCCGAGGCCGTCTGAAAACGTTTGCGGCAGCCCGTCCGCCGCCCCGCTCTTTATTCCCGCAAACGGAAGCACAGGCGGCCGCGCATCCAAAGGCCGTCTGAAAACAAAAAAGCACAAGCAAATATGACTATCTCTTTATACGAATGGCTGATTGAGCCGTTTGCCGAGTTTGACTTCATGCGCTACGCGCTGGCTTCGGTGGTGTTCCTTGCCCTGAGTGCCGCGCCGGTGGGCGTGTTTCTCGTGATGCGGCGCATGAGCCTGGTGGGCGACGCGCTGGGACACGCCGTGCTGCCCGGAGCGGCGGTGGGCTATATGCTCGGCGGCCTGAGCCTGCCGGCGATGAGCGCGGGCGGTTTTGCCGCCGGCATGGTGATGGCATTGCTGGCCGGGCTGGTGAGCCGTTTTACCGACTTGAAGGAAGACGCGAATTTCGCCGCCTTCTACCTGAGCAGCCTTGCCGTCGGCGTGCTGCTGGTGAGCATGGGCGGCAGCAACATCGACCTGCTGCACCTTTTGTTCGGCTCGATACTCGCCGTGGATCTGCCCGCGCTGACGCTGGTGGCCGCCGTTGCCAGCATCACGATTGTTACGCTGGCGGTTATCTACCGTCCCGCTGCTGCTGGAAAGCATAGACCCGCTGTTTTTAAAGGCGGTAAACGGCAAAGGCGGGCTGTGGCACCTGATTTTCCTCGTACTGGTGGTGATGAACCTGGTGTCCGGTTTTCAGGCCTTGGGTACGCTGATGGCCGTCGGCCTGATGATGATACCGGCCATCACCGCCCGGCTGTGGGTGCGCGGCATGGGCGGGCAGATACTGCTTGCCGTGCTGTTTGCCCTCCTGTGCGGGCTGTTCGGACTGCTGTTTTCCTATCATGTGGAAATCCCCTCCGGCCCCTCGATTATTCTTTTTTGCGGCGGCTGGTACGCCTTTTCGGTGCTGTTCGGCAGCGAAGGCGGCCTGCTGGCCAAATGGCTGCGCGGCAGCCGCCACAAAACATTCTAACCAACCGCGGCGGCTTTTTTACTGCCCGCATTTTTCCAGCAAAGCAGAAAGGACAAACTATGAAACATTGGAAACCCGCCTTCGCCGCCCTGATTTTGGCCGGCGTGGTACAGGCCGAGCCTTTAAACGTCGTCAGCAGCTTCAGCATACTCGGCGACGTGGCCAAACAGGTCGGCGGCGACAAAGTGGCCGTAACCAGCCTGATTGGCGCGGATCAGGATCTGCACGTTTACCGCCTCAACAGCGGCGACATCAAAAAAATCCGCTCCGCCAAACTCGTGCTGCTCAACGGCCTCGGTTTGGAAATCCGGCGAACTGACCCGCGCCGTCAAGCAGAGCAAAATCCCCTATGCCGAAGCTGCCGCCGGCATCAAAGCCATCGAAGCCGACCACGATCACGATCACGACCACCACGAACACGGCCATGACCACGATCACGGCCACGAACACCACCACCACCACGGAAAATACGACCCGCACGTATGGAGCGATCCCTCGCTGATGCAGAAATATGCCGCCAATGTTGCCGAAGCCTTCATCAAAGCCGATCCGCAAAACAAAGCCTATTACAGCCAGCGTCTGCAAAGCTACGGCAAAGAGCTGCAACAGCTCGACACCTATGCCAAAGGCCGCTTTGATGCCGTGCCCGCCGCCCGCCGCAAAGTGCTGACCGGTCACGAAGCCTTCGGCTATATGGGCCGCCGCTACAACATCAAATTCTACGCGCCGCAGGGCATCAGCACCGAAGCCGAGCCCTCCGCCAAACAGGTTGCCGCCCTTATCCGCCAGGTAAAACAGGAAGGCATCAAAGCCGTGTTTGCCGAAAACATCAAAGACTCGCGGATGATCGAACGCATCGCCAAAGAATCCGGCAGCAAAGTCGGCGGCAAGCTCTACTCCGACGCACTGAGCAAAACCCCGCCCGCCGACACCTATACCGGCATGATGCGCCACAATATCGACTCGCTGGCCAACGCCATGAAATAAAGCCCGCGCGCCATCGGCAGAGGCCGTCTGAAAACGCGCAATCCGTGTTTTCAGACGGCCTCTGCCGCCCGGGTGCGGCGCAACGCCCGCGCACACGGCTCCGGCGTTTGACATTTTCCACCGCTTGCCGTTTAATCGCGCCCGCAAACCACACCGCCCGCTGTGCCGCACATCGGGCTTTGTTTTTTAGACAAACCGCATCATGATCATCCTCGACCAAGTCTCCAAACACTATCAAAACCGCGACAAAACATCGTTTGCCGCCGTTCATCCCACCAGCCTCGAAATCCGCGAAGGCGAAATTTTCGGCCTGATGGGCTATTCCGGCGCGGGAAAATCCACCCTGCTGCGCCTGATCAACCTGCTGGAACGCCCCGATACCGGCCGGGTACTGGTCGGCGGGCAGGAACTGACCGCCATGAGTGCCGACGAATTGAGAAAAGCCCGCCAAAACATCGGCATGGTATTCCAACAGTTCAACCTGCTCGCCAACCGCACCGTGGCCGGCAACGTCGCCTTCCCGCTGGAAATTGCCGGATGGCCGTCTGAAAAAACCGCCGAACGGGTATACCAATGCCTTGAAATCGTCGGCCTTGCCGACCGCGCCGGCCACTATCCCGCCCAACTTTCCGGCGGGCAGAAACAGCGCGTCGGCATCGCCCGCGCCCTCCGCGCCGAACCCGAAAGTCATCCTCGCAGACGAACCCACCTCCGCCCTCGATCCCTCCACCACCCCGCAGCGTGCTCGAATGCCTCGAAGACATCAACCGCCGCTTCAACGTAACCATCGTCATCGTAACCCACGAAATGAGCGTCATCCGCCGCCTGTGCCGCCGCGCCGCCCTGCTCGACCAAGGCCGCCTGCTGGAAGTGGCCTGCGTGGAAAACCGCCAAATACACGCCGAAACCGCCATCGGCCGCGAACTCGTCTCGGAGGAACTGGTGAACGCCAACGCCCTGGAAAACCTGCAACGCCTGCTGCCCGAATTTACCAAAGCCATCGGGCAGACCCTGATTATGGTCGGCGTATCAGCCGCTGTTGCCATCGTAATCGGCGGCGCACTCGGCATCTGGCTGTTTGCCTCCGCCCCCGGGCCAGGTGTTCGCCCGCCCAGGCCTCAAACCGCACGGTAAGCTGGCTGGTGAGCTTATGCGCGCCTTCCCCTTCGTCATCCTGATGATTGTGCTGATGCCGCTCACCCGCGCCATCGTCGGCACCTCCTTCGGCCCCCTGGCCGCCTCCGTATCGCTTTCCATCGCCGCCTCCTTCTACTTCGCCCGCCTGGTCGAACAAAACCTCAACGAAGTGCCCAAAGGCGTAATCGAAGCCGCGCAAGGCCATGGGGGCGAAGCCGCTGACCATCGTCTTCAAAGTATTGGTGAACGAAGCCCGCGCCGGCCTGATTCTGAGCATCACCATCCTGCTGATCGCCATCCTCGGCGAAAGCGCGGCCGCCGGCCTGATCGGCGGCGGCGGCATCGGCGACTTGGGCATCCGCTACGGCCACCAGCGTTATATGCCCGACGTAATGGCCGAAGTCGTCGCCCTGCTCAGCCTGATCGTCATCGTCATCCAAAGCGCGGGCAACTATCTTTCCGCCAAAGCAGACAAACGCTAGGCAGCCCACGCGTTCCATTCCTTTCTACGCAGTCGGGGGAGGGGATACAAAAACATGAGGCCGTCTGAAAACCGCAATACGTTTTTCAGACGGCCCTCATGTTTTCCTAATCAGCCAAAGCCGCCGTCCGCAGAGAACGCGTGCGCCGCTCGGGCGGCACACCCTACCCGAACTGCCGAACTGCGTGCGGAATCCTCCGTAGGGTGTGTGGCGCAGCCACGCACGCGTTCCCCGCGATACAGAGGCCGTCTGAAAACCGCAAAAGCAGCCGCAAACCCGCGCTCCCTCCCTGCGCCCGCGCGGGGGAGGGTCAGGGGGGGCTTTGGCTGCTTGTCCGGCATTTGCCGGCGCAGCGGCAAAGCGGCTCTGCGACCGCCGCCCTCCCCGGCCCTCCCCCGCGCGGGCGCAGGGGAGGGAGCGCGGGTTTGCGGCTGCTTTTGCGGTTTTCAGACGGCCTCTGTATCGCGGGAACGCGTGCGTGGCTGCGCCACACACCCTACGGAGGATTCCGCACGGCAGTTCGGCAGTTCGGGTAGGGTGTGCCGCCCGAGCGGCGCACGCGTTCTCTGCGGACGGCGGCTTTGGCTGATTAGGAAAACATGAGGCCGTCTGAAAAACGTATTGCGGTTTTCAGACGGCCTCATGTTTTGTATCCCCTCCCCCGACTGCGTAGAAAGGAATGGAACGCGTGGGCTGCCTAGCGTTTGTCTGCTTGGCGGAAAGATAGTTGCCCGCGCTTTGGATGACGATGACGATCAGGCTGAGCAGGGCGACGACTTCGGCCATTACGTCGGGCATATAACGCTGGTGGCCGTAGCGGATGCCCAAGTCGCCGATGCCGCCGCCGCCGATCAGGCCGGCGGCCGCGCTTTCGCCGAGGATGGCGATCAGCAGGATGGTGATGCTCAGAATCAGGCCGGCGCGGGCTTCGTTCACCAATACTTTGAAGACGATGGTCAGCGGCTTCGCCCCCATGGCCTGCGCGGCTTCGATTACGCCTTTGGGCACTTCGTTGAGGTTTTGTTCGACCAGGCGGGCGAAGTAGAAGGAGGCGGCGATGGAAAGCGATACGGAGGCGGCCAGGGGGCCGAAGGAGGTGCCGACGATGGCGCGGGTGAGCGGCATCAGCACAATCATCAGGATGACGAAGGGGAAGGCGCGCATAAAGCTCACCAGCCAGCTTACCGTGCGGTTGAGGCCTGGGCGGGCGAACACCTGGCGGGGGCGGAGGCAAACAGCCAGATGCCGAGTGCGCCGCCGATACGATGGCAACAGCGGCTGATACGCCGACCATAATCAGGGTCTGCCCGATGGCTTTGTAAAATTCGGGCAGCAGGCGTTGCAGGTTTTCCAGGGCGTTGGCGTTCACAGTTCCTCCGAGACGAGTTCGCGGCCGATGGCGGTTTCGGCGTGTATTTGGCGGTTTTCCACGCAGGCCACTTCCAGCAGGCGGCCTTGGTCGAGCAGGGCGGCGCGGCGGCACAGGCGGCGGATGACGCTCATTTCGTGGGTTACGATGACGATGGTTACGTTGAAGCGGCGGTTGATGTCTTCGAGGCATTCGAGCACGCTGCGGGTGTGGAGGGATCGAGGGCGGAGGTGGGTTCGTCTGCGAGGATGACTTTCGGGTTCGGCGCGAGGGCGCGGGCGATGCCGACGCGCTGTTTCTGCCCGCCGGAAAGTTGGGCGGGATAGTGGCGGCGCGGTCGGCAAGGCCGACGATTCAAGGCATTGGTATACCCGTTCGGCGGTTTTTCAGACGGCCATCCGGCAATTTCCAGCGGGAAGGCGACGTTGCCGGCCACGGTGCGGTTGGCGAGCAGGTTGAACTGTTGGAATACCATGCCGATGTTTTGGCGGGCTTTTCTCAATTCGTCGGCACTCATGGCGGTCAGTTCCTGCCGCCGACCAGTACCCGGCCGGTATCGGGGCGTTCCAGCAGGTTGATCAGGCGCAGCAGGGTGGATTTTCCCGCGCCGGAATAGCCCATCAGGCCGAAAATTTCGCCTTCGCGGATTTCGAGGCTGGTGGATGAACGGCGGCAAACGATGTTTTGTCGCGGTTTTGATAGTGTTTGGAGACTTGGTCGAGGATGATCATGATGCGGTTTGTCTAAAAACAAAGCCCGATGTGCGGCACAGCGGGCGGTGTGGTTTGCGGGCGCGATTAAACGGCAAGCGGTGGAAAATGTCAAACGCCGGAGCCGTGTGCGCGGGCGTTGCGCCGCACCCGGGCGGCAGAGGCCGTCTGAAAACACGGATTGCGCGTTTTCAGACGGCCTCTGCGATGGCGCGCGGGCTTATTTCATGGCGTTGGCCAGCGAGTCGATATTGTGGCGCATCATGCCGGTATAGGTGTCGGCGGGCGGGGTTTTGCTCAGTGCGTCGGAGTAGAGCTTGCCGCCGACTTTGCTGCCGGATTCTTTGGCGATGCGTTCGATCATCCGCGAGTCTTTGATGTTTTCGGCAAACACGGCTTTGATGCCTTCCTGTTTTACCTGGCGGATAAGGGCGGCAACCTGTTTGGCGGAGGGCTCGGCTTCGGTGCTGATGCCCTGCGGCGCGTAGAATTTGATGTTGTAGCGGCGGCCCATATAGCCGAAGGCTTCGTGACCGGTCAGCACTTTGCGGCGGGCGGCGGGCACGGCATCAAAGCGGCCTTTGGCATAGGTGTCGAGCTGTTGCAGCTCTTTGCCGTAGCTTTGCAGACGCTGGCTGTAATAGGCTTTGTTTTGCGGATCGGCTTTGATGAAGGCTTCGGCAACATTGGCGGCATATTTCTGCATCAGCGAGGGATCGCTCCATACGTGCGGGTCGTATTTCCGTGGTGGTGGTGGTGTTCGTGGCCGTGATCGTGGTCATGGCCGTGTTCGTGGTGGTCGTGATCGTGATCGTGGTCGGCTTCGATGGCTTTGATGCCGGCGGCAGCTTCGGCATAGGGGATTTTGCTCTGCTTGACGGCGCGGTCAGTTCGCCGGATTCCAAACCGAGGCCGTTGAGCAGCACGAGTTGGCGGAGCGGATTTTTTTGATGTCGCCGCTGTTGAGGCGGTAAACGTGCAGATCCTGATCCGCGCCAATCAGGCTGGTTACGGCCACTTGTCGCCGCCGACCTGTTTGGCCACGTCGCCGAGTATGCTGAAGCTGCTGACGACGTTTAAAGGCTCGGCCTGTACCACGCCGGCCAAAATCAGGGCGGCGAAGGCGGGTTTCCAATGTTTCATAGTTGTCCTTTCTGCTTTGCTGGAAAAATGCGGCAGTAAAAAAGCCGCCGCGGTGGTTAGAATGTTTTGTGGCGGCTGCCGCGCAGCCATTTGGCCAGCAGGCCGCCTTCGCTGCCGAACAGCACCGAAAAGGCGTACCAGCCGCCGCAAAAAAGAATAATCGAGGGCGGAGGGGATTTCCACATGATAGGAAAACAGCAGTCCGAACAGCCCGCACAGGAGGCAAACAGCACGGCAAGCAGTATCTGCCCGCCCATGCCGCGCACCCACAGCCGGGCGGTGATGGCCGGTATCATCATCAGGCCGACGGCCATCAGCGTACCCAAGGCCTGAAAACCGGACACCAGGTTCATCACCACCAGTACGAGGAAAATCAGGTGCCACAGCCCGCCTTTGCCGTTTACCGCCTTTAAAAACAGCGGGTCTATGCTTTCCAGCAGCAGCGGACGGTAGATAACCGCCAGCGTAACAATCGTGATGCTGGCAACGGCGGCCACCAGCGTCAGCGCGGGCAGATCCACGGCGAGTATCGAGCCGAACAAAGGTGCAGCAGGTCGATGTTGCTGCCGCCCATGCTCACCAGCAGCACGCCGACGGCAAGGCTGCTCAGTAGAAGGCGGCGAAATTCGCGTCTTCCTTCAAGTCGGTAAACGGCTCACCGCCGGCCAGCATGCCATCACCATGCGGCGGCAAAACCGCCCGGCTCATCGCCGGCAGGCTCAGGCCGCCGAGCATATAGCCCACCGCCGCTCCGGGCAGACGGCGTGTCCCAGCGCGTCGCCCACCAGGCTCATGCGCCGCATCACGAGAAACACGCCCACCGGCGCGGCACTCAGGGCAAGGAACACCACCGAGCCAGCGCGTAGCGCATGAAGTCAACTCGGCAAACGGCTCAATCAGCCATTCGTATAAAGAGATAGTCATATTTGCTTGTGCTTTTTGTTTTCAGACGGCCTTTGGATGCGCGGCCGCCTGTGCTTCCGTTTGCGGGAATAAAGAGCGGGCGGCGGACGGGCTGCCGCAAACGTTTTCAGACGGCCTCGCTGCGGTTGAGGCCGTCTGAAAACGCGGTTACGAATACGGATGCCTACTGTACAAGGCTTTTGTGCCTTCAAAGATTTGCAGGGCGGCGGCACAGGAAGCGGCGGCGCATTCCTTCATCGTCAGCACGGCGGTGTAGCGGCCGTTTTTTTCCGCCTTCCAGGACAATTCCGGTTCTTTGGTCGTGCGCGGGTCTTGCTTGACCAGCAGGCCGTTGATGCTGTCTTCGTCGATCAGGTCGAGATATACGCCGCTGTCGTACAGTTTGAGAGACATATTGCCGCAGCCCGAGCCGCAGCGGCCGGCGATGTTGTAGGTTCTGCCCGCCGTGAAACGCACGATGCCGGTGATTCTCTCCCTCGGGGCGAGCTTGGCCTCCTCGGAGAGGATTTCGCGTGAGCCTGCGCCTTCGCTCTTTTGGTATCGGCGGACGGCATCCTGCGCCTGCGAAACTGCACTGGCTGCCCCATGCTGCCCGGAAACGTTTTTTTCAGCGGCTTGCGCGCTGCTTTTCCCGCCGTCGGCATGGGCGGCGGCACAGGCAAAGAATGCGGCAAACAGAAGGACGGATTTTTTCATGATGCTTTCCTTTTTATCGGGGAGGGCGGACAACACTCCGCATGGACACTTTGCAGCGGGAAGAAGGCCGTCTGAAACCGTTTTCAGACGGCCTGAAATGTTTATGCGGCACACCATTGCGGATAATCGTGCTTCTGCATGGCGGCGGCGGCCTGTTGCAGGCAGCTTTCGGTCAGCACTTCCTCCGTTTTGCCCGCCATGATTTTTTCCCGCGCAATCAGCAGCGTGTTGGGAAAATAGGCGCGCACCTGTTCGTAGTCGTGCAGCACGGCGATAACGGCCTGTTTGTCGCCGTTGCAGCGGCGCAGCACGTCCAAAAGCGCGTAGGTCGTTTTGCGCGTCCACCGCGTTGAAAGGCTCGTCGAGCAGCAGGAATTTGGCATCCTGCGCCAGCATCCGCGCAAACAGCACGCGCTGGAACTGGCCGTTGGACAAATGGGCAATCTGCCGGTCGGCCGCCCCGTCCATCTCCACCCGCCGCAGCGCGTGCATCACGCGCTCTTTCTGCGCCGCACTGACCCGGCCGAAAAAGCCGATTTCATACCACAGCCCCATCGCAGCCAGCTCGAACACCGTCATCGGCTGGCTGCGGTCGATGTCGGCCTGCTGCGGCAGATAGGCAATGTCGCGGCGGCTCATGCCGTGCCACGACA
>NZ_UGJJ01000005.1 GCF_900451175.1 Kingella potus | reverse complement strand
GGTACGCAACCCGAGCATGAGCAGCCAAATCCGTGCCGCAGGCTACATCCCCAACGATGAAAGCATGGAAATGCTGGAAGAAATCGAAGCCGTGTTCCAAAGCGGGCAAAGCCTGCTGATTTTCCCCGAAGGCACGCGCACAGGCTGGGACGGGCAGGTCAGAATGCACCGTGGCGCGGTGTCCATCGGCTTACGCAGCGCACAAGTCATCACCCCCGTGTGCATCAGAATGAACCCGCCCAATTTCAAAAAAGGGCAGCCGTGGTACCGCATTCCACCGCACAAAATCCATTACGAAATCACCGTGGGCGAAGACATCCGCCCGAAGACTGGCTCGCCGAAAAACCCCTACCCATCGCCGCAAGACGGCTCAACGAATACCTGCAAGACTACTTCACAAGGAAAACCACATGAACGACTTAGAACAGCAAATCAAACAACTCATCATCGACAGCCTCGCATTGGAAGACATCACGCCCGATGACATCGGCAGCGAAGCCCCGCTCTTCGGCGACGAAGGCTTGGGGCTGGATTCGGTGGACGCGCTGGAACTGGGCTTGGCGGTGCAGAAAACCTTCGGCTTCCAGCTTGACGGCGAAAACGACAACCTGCGCGACAATTTTGCCAGCGTCAAAACACTGGCGGAATTTGTCAAAAGCCGCCAAGCCCAAGCCTAAGGAGCAGCCATGAGCGAACACAAAACCCTGAGCGAAGCCGAAATCCGCAGCCTGCTTGCCGACACGCTGGTCAGCCTGTTTGAAATAGAACCCGAGCGCATCCGCCCCGACACCAACCTGTATGAAGATTTGGAAATCGACAGCATAGACGCGATTGACCTCATCGACAGCATCAAACGCGAAACAGGGCGCAAGCTCAACGCCGAAGACTTCCGCAACGTACGCACCGTGGACGATGTGGTCAAAGCGTGTTGAACGTGCAGGCGGCGGCGCAAGCCGAATAAGCGGCAGCCTGAAAAAGGCAGCCTGAAAGATAAAGGCTCCGCCCAAACCCGAACGGGCGGAACGGGTTTGGGCGGAGCGCAAAATCTGCCAGATAGGTTGGGCTTGGCTGAAACTTGCGTTGTTTTCGCCGCGCTGCAACGCACTTCGCTTGTTTTATCTCCGCTGAAACGCAAAAAACCGTTTTAGCTCCGCTGAAACGCACTGCGTTCGTTTTCAGGCTGCCGAAAGTTTCCATTTCTACCATGCCCATCGCCAAAATCCTGCTCGCCCTTGCCAGCCTTGCCTATCCGCTCCTGTGGTATTACGGGCGCGAAAACGGCGCGTTTTTCTGGCTTGCCGCCGCCATGTGCGCCCTGTGGCTGGCGCGTGCCGCCATGCCGCAAACGGCGGGGCAGCGGGCGGTAGCTTTGCTGCTGGCTGCCTTTTTTGCCGCCGTGCTGGTTTTCAGGCTGCCCGATTCGATGTATTGGTATCCCGTTGCTGTCAATGCGCTGATGCTGGCGGTGTTCGGCGGCAGCCTGTTTGCCAAGCAAACCGTGATTGAACGCCTTGCCCGCCTGCAACACCCCGACCTGCCGCCCGAGGGCGTGCGCCACACGCGGCGGGTAACGCAGATTTGGTGCGGCTTTTTCGTGCTCAACGGCGGCACGGCGGCGTTGCTGGCGTGGAGCGGACGCTACGACTGGTGGGCGGCGTACACGGGGATTGTGTCGTATGTGCTGATGGGCGTGCTGTTTGCAGGGGAGTGGCTGTACCGCAAGCTGGTGTTGAAGGTTTGATGCCGTCTGAAAACGCGGCTTCAACGAAGTTAAAATCAACTTGGAGCGCAACGATGGAAACAGAATACAAAATTAAATCCGCCAGCCAGTTGGATGTGGCGGTGCGCGATGCTTTGGTGGATTACATCCAAACCAACCGCGTGTCGGATTTGGTTACGCTGAAAACCGCTGCCTTGTCTTTTGTGGCAACCCTGCTGCTGCCTGCGTTGCTGCTTGCTGTTTTTGCTTTGACCAAGCAGATTTCCGCATAACTATTTGGGCAGACCAATGCTGCCGCGCTTGGGGCGGCGAAAAAGGGCGGTTGCCGTGTGCCAATGCAGGCAATATGAATACAAAGGCAGCCTGAAACGGGATACTTCGTTTCAGGCTGCCTTTTTTGCACCTTTTTTGTATTGATGCCGCTGTTTACTGTTCGCCGATGATGAGCACCGCGTTGCTGCCGCCGAAGGCAAACGATGAGCTGGCGGCAATCCGCCGTGCGTGCTGCCATGCGCTGCTGCTGTCGGTGAGCGCGATGGGCGGCAGTTCGGGGTCGGGCTGTTTGTCCCAAAGCTGCGGCGGCAGTTTGCCTTGCGGATTGGTGTCGCGGCTGGCGATGCCCCATGCGAACGCGGCTTCCAATGCGCCTGCCGCGCCGAGTGTGTGCCCTGTGCTGGGTTTGGTGGAGGTGCAGGGCGTGCGGCTGCCGAATACTTGGGCGACGGCGCGGCTTTCCATGCTGTCGTTGTGGCGCGTGCCCGTGCCGTGCAGGTTTATCCAGCCGATGTCTTGCGGCGCGAGCGCGGCGTGGCGCAGGGCAGCCTGAAACGCTTGTGCCGCGCCCAAGCCGTCCGGTCGCGGCGAGGACATATGGTGGGCATCGCTGCTTGCGCCGTAGCCGAGAAGCTGCATTCCGCCGCCGAAATCGGCATCGCGCGTCATCACGAATGCGGCGGCGGCTTCGCCGATGTTGATGCCGTTGCGGCGGGCGGAAAACGGGTTGGCGATGCCGTCTGAAAGCACTTCCAGCGCGGCAAAGCCGTTGATGGTGAGCGGCGACAGGGTGTCCGCGCCGCCGCACAGCACGGCATCGGCAAGGTTGGCACGCAGCAGCCTTGCCGCGCTGATGAGTGCGCGCGCACCCGATGTGCAGGCGGTGGACACGGTGTAGCGCAGCCCGTGCAGCCCGTAAACATGGGCGGCAAATTCGGCGGGCGCGCCCATGGTGTGCTGCAATTGCTTGAACGGCTGCCCTGCCCATGCGCCGCCTTGGGCTGCGTGGGCAAACAGGGGGATGTTTTCGTCTGCGCCGCTGGTGGAGGTGCCGATGACCACGGCAACGCGGTGGCTGCCGTACCGCTCGGCGGCAGCCTGAATGTCGGGCTCGATTTGGGCGAGGGCGTGCCAGAGCAGTTGGTTGTTGCGGCTGGCGTGTTCGGGCGGCAAACCGGCCGGCAGGGGGCGCAGGGCTTCGTTTGCCGCGCCGAATGCGTGGCTTTTGCCGCGCACCCATTGCTCGGAAAAGGTCAGCGGCGATTGGGCGGACGGGTTCAGCAGCGCGTCGATATGGGTTTGCAAACCGCTGCCGAGCGCGCTGGTGGCGGCGGGGCGGCTGAGATAAACGGGGGTGGTCATGTTTTATTCTTCAAGTTGTTCTTCAAGCGGGCTGGCAATCCAGCGGGTTTGGTCGGGGAAGCGGATGTCAAACTGCCTGCCTTTGTGCGCCACGCACCACAAATCGCGCTGGCGGTAGCGGAACAATGCGCCGCTGTCTTCGGGGCAGAACGCCTGATGCCGCGCGGACGGCGTTTCAGGCTGCACCTGCCGCACATCGGGATACAGCGCGGCGGCGCGTTCGGCGGCAAGCAGCGGCAGCAGCGCGGCAAACAGGCGGCGCGATTGGGCGTTGGGCATCACGAAGCCGTCGTTTTGCCAGCCGCGCGGGCTGACGGTTTGGCGCGAAACGGGCGCGCCGAGCGCATCGGTCTGCACAAAGCGGATGCCGTCTGAAAGCTGCTCCACCGCCAACAGGCTGGTCTGCACCGTTTGCCCTGCGGCATCGGTTTGTTCCAGCTTGAACCACTGCGCCTGCTGCGGCAGCGTGGGCAGGGTGTGCGGATGGGGCAGCGCGGCGCAGGCGGCCAGGGCGAGCGCGGCGGTTATCGGGAAAAGGCGCATGGGGGTCCTTTGGGGTGGGCAGTGTGTGCGGTTTGGGCTTTCAGGCTGCCTGATGCCGTCTGAAAGCGAGTTACGGGTTTCTGCGAAGCTAAAACCGCTCCCTCTCCTGCGCTTGCGCGGGGGAGGGGTGGGGGTGCTGTTTCGGCAGAACAGGGTTTGCCAGAGCATCAGACGGTTTTGCCCCCACCCTAGCCCTCCCCCGCAGGCGGGAGAGGGGACAGAGTTCGCGGGGGATTACATTTCAGGCTGCCTTTGATGCCGTCTGAAAGCGGGTACGCCGCTTCGCGAAGCTAAACCTTCGGCTTGGCAAGCGCAAGGTTTAGCTTCGCGGAAGCGCGGTCCGCTTTCAGACGGCATCAAAGGCAGCCTGAAAATGTAATCCCCCCGCGAACTCTGTCCCCTCTCCCGCCTGCGGGGAGGGCTAGGGTGGGGGCAAAACCGTCTGATGCTCTGGCAAACCCTGTTTCTGCCGAAACAGCACCCCCACCCTCCCCCGCGCAAGCGCAGGAGAGGGAGCGGTTTAGCTTCGCAGAAACCCGTAAACCGCTTTCAGACGGCATCAGGCAGCCTGAAAGCCCAAACCGCACACACTGCCCACCCAAAGGACCCCCATGCGCCTTTTCCCGATAACCGCCGCGCTCGCCCTGGCCGCCTGCGCCGCGCTGCCCCATCCGCACACCCTGCCCACGCTGCCGCAGCAGGCGCAGTGGTTCAAGCTGGAACAAACCGATGCCGCAGGGCAAACGGTGCAGACCAGCCTGTTGGCGGTGGAGCAGCTTTCAGACGGCATCCGCTTTGTGCAGACCGATGCGCTCGGCGCGCCCGTTTCGCGCCAAACCGTCAGCCCGCGCGGCTGGCAAAACGACGGCTTCGTGATGCCCAACGCCCAATCGCGCCGCCTGTTTGCCGCGCTGCTGCCGCTGCTTGCCGCCGAACGCGCCGCCGCGCTGTATCCCGATGTGCGGCAGGTGCAGCCTGAAACGCCGTCCGCGCGGCATCAGGCGTTCTGCCCCGAAGACAGCGGCGCATTGTTCCGCTACCGCCAGCGCGATTTGTGGTGCGTGGCGCACAAAGGCAGGCAGTTTGACATCCGCTTCCCCGACCAAACCCGCTGGATTGCCAGCCCGCTTGAAGAACAACTTGAAGAATAAAACATGACCACCCCCGTTTATCTCAGCCGCCCCGCCGCCACCAGCGCGCTCGGCAGCGGTTTGCAAACCCATATCGACGCGCTGCTGAACCCGTCCGCCCAATCGCCGCTGACCTTTCCGAGCAATGGGTGCGCGGCAAAAGCCACGCATTCGGCGCGGCAAACGAAGCCCTGCGCCCCCTGCCGGCCGGTTTGCCGCCCGAACACGCCAGCCGCAACAACCAACTGCTCTGGCACGCCCTCGCCCAATCGAGCCCGACATTCAGGCTGCCGCCGAGCGGTACGGCAGCCACCGCGTTGCCGTGGTCATCGGCACCTCCACCAGCGGCGCAGACGAAAACATCCCCCTGTTTGCCCACGCAGCCCAAGGCGGCGCATGGGCAGGGCAGCCGTTCAAGCAATTGCAGCACACCATGGGCGCGCCCGCCGAATTTGCCGCCCATGTTTACGGGCTGCACGGGCTGCGCTACACCGTGTCCACCGCCTGCACATCGGGTGCGCGCGCACTCATCAGCGCGGCAAGGCTGCTGCGTGCCAACCTTGCCGATGCCGTGCTGTGCGGCGGCGCGGACACCCTGTCGCCGCTCACCATCAACGGCTTTGCCGCGCTGGAAGTGCTTTCAGACGGCATCGCCAACCCGTTTTCCGCCCGCCGCAACGGCATCAACATCGGCGAAGCCGCCGCCGCATTCGTGATGACGCGCGATGCCGATTTCGGCGGCGGAATGCAGCTTCTCGGCTACGGCGCAAGCAGCGATGCCCACCATATGTCCTCGCCGCGACCGGACGGCTTGGGCGCGGCACAAGCGTTTCAGGCTGCCCCTGCGCCACGCCGCGCTCGCGGCCGCAAGACATCGGCTGGATAAACCTGCACGGCACGGGCACGCGCCACAACGACAGCATGGAAAGCCGCGCCGTCGCCCAAGTATTCGGCAGCCGCACGCCCTGCACCTCCACCAAACCCAGCACAGGGCACACACTCGGCGCGGCAGGCGCATTGGAAGCCGCGTTCGCATGGGGCATCGCCAGCCGCGACACCAATCCGCAAGGCAAACTGCCGCCGCAGCTTTGGGACAAACAGCCCGACCCCGAACTGCCGCCCATCGCGCTCACCGACAGCAGCAGCGCATGGCAGCACGCACGGCGGATTGCCGCCAGCTCATCGTTTGCCTTCGGCGGCAGGCAACGCGGTGCTCATCATCGGCGAACAGTAAACAGCGGCATCAATACAAAAAAGGTGCAAAAAAGGCAGCCTGAAACGAAGTATCCCGTTTCAGGCTGCCTTTGTATTCATATTGCCTGCATTGGCACACGGCAACCGCCCTTTTCGCCCGCCCCAAGCGCGCGGCAGCATTGGTCTGCCCAAATAGTTATGCGGAAATCTGCTTGGTCAAAGCAAAAACAGCAAGCAGCAACGCAGGCAGC
Organism: Kingella potus; assembly: GCF_900451175.1. Taxonomy (NCBI): domain Bacteria; kingdom Pseudomonadati; phylum Pseudomonadota; class Betaproteobacteria; order Neisseriales; family Neisseriaceae; genus Kingella; species Kingella potus. The sequence continues at coordinate 23 of NZ_UGJJ01000005.1, read as the reverse complement.
AGCAGGGTTGCCACAAAAGACAA
>NZ_UGJJ01000004.1 GCF_900451175.1 Kingella potus | reverse complement strand
GTGGTTTTGTTCCCATTGGTATTCGTCGATTTGCTCGGCGATTTGTTCGGCGGCCTGTTGTTCCAGCACCTGCATGATTTCGTTCCATGCGGCGGTGCTGACTTTGCGGTAGAGGGTGTCGATGGTTTGGCCTGCGCTCATGTGGGCGGCCAGCTCGGCGGCGGCGGCTCTTTGGGCATAGGGGCGGGCGATGAGGAAGCGGATTCGTTCGTCGCTGATGTTCATGCTGCTTTCCTTGTTTGGATTCGGGGTCGCTGCCGCGCATGAGGGGGGCGGCTTTGAGGGCGCAATACTCCGCCCATGTGGGTATCGGCAGGGGCAGGGCGAGTGGCGGCCCGCCCATCAGCTCCAAGGTTTCTTTGTTGAAGGCTTCAAAATCGCTTTGGCCGCAGCTTTCGTAGTCTTCTTGGCAGAGGTCGTCGGCTTCCACCCATGCGGCCAGCAGTTCGGGCAGGCTGTGGCGGCTGTGCCATTGCGCCTGCTGATACGCGGCTTCGTTGGCTCTTTCTTCTTCGTCTTCTGCGGCTTCGGCCAAATCAAGGGCGCGGTAGTAGGCGGCTTCCAGGGCAGGTGGTAGCCGTCGGCGCGGCTTTGGATGTCTGCGGTGTTCATGACGGGCTTCCTTGGGTGGGTTGTTTTGAATGGGTGTAGTATAGCCAAGCTAGCGAATACATCAATAGCAAGATAAGATTTAATGTAGCAGAGTTAATATAGCATTGATTTTATTGATAACAAAGTTTTCGGCAGGCCGCAAAAAAACCGCCCTTGCGGCGGGGCAAGGGCGGGGGCGGGATTGGGCGATGGCAAAAGGCCGCCTGTTTTTCAGACGGCCTGCGGTATCTGCGATTTATACCAAAAAGCAGGGTGTGGCTTTGGTATTTAAAACAAGCCCGGCTGCATTTCGGCGGCAGTTCTATGTCTTCAACCGACATGGCTTCAAGTCAGCCTGGCTGCGTGTCAGTAGGTTTTATCGTGGGAGATAACGGACGTGCGCTGTTGCTTAGGGCGATTGCATAATCTGACGGTCGATTTTGATTTTTTGGCGCGGTTCTTTGCTTTCTTCGTTTGGCAGGTTTTTGAGCCTGTCGAGATGATGGCGCAGACGGCCGCGCTTTTCATATCGAAAGGCAGTATTTTGAAAATCCGGCTTTTCGCGCCAAACAGTTGCAAAAATTCCTGCCGTTTGGCGGGGCTTGGTTCGCCGATGAGAAACTCGGATAGCACGGGGGCGGGTATGCCGAAAATGCCGCCTTGTTCTTTTTGGCATTCAAACAGGTGCTTCATCCTGATGCTGTGGTCTTCCTGCCCGCCCTCGGGGCGGTAAAGGAAAACCAAGGCGTTGTTGTCCAGCACGATCATAAGCTGCCGCTCCTTATGGCTTCGATTTTCTGGATTGGGTCGGCGGTGCGCCCCCCACTCGGAATCAATCAGGCGGAATTTTGCTAAAAATGCGTCATAATCGGCTTCGGGTAAGACTTCAAAGCTGTGTATTTTGAATCTGCCGCCCACGGGCTGCCATTTGAGGCTGTGGGCATCGAGTTTCAGCAGGCCGCTGCCGGTGCATTCGATGTAGTCAAACAGGTGTGCGCCGATACGGCGGGCAAGGTCGGTGCTGTCGATGGTAAGGCTGACTTCGCCGTTTTCGGTGAGCAGCTTCATGGGAACGGTTTCGTCTTTGCCGCCGATGTTGATGACTTTGCCCCTGAATGTTTCTTCTTGGAAGACTTCGTATTCGTAGGTTTCGGGCTTGGTTTCGGGAATCAGGCTGCGGACAAATCCGTCCGCTGTGTGTATTTTGGCGCACAGGCCGTAATGCGAAAGGGTTTTTTTGATACCGGCCAAATCTGTTTCGCTTTTGGACATTAAGGCGGCTGCAATCGCGGTTTCTTTGCCTGCGGGCACCCTGACTGCAAGCTGCGTGCAGCCCTCTGTTACGCCTGCAAACAGTATTTCCTGCGGCGCAATGTCTTTGCTTTTGAGCAGTTCCACCATTTGGGCAAACAGCTTGCCTACTGCGGCGGCGGGGGTGGTTTCAGGGGTAAGCCGCTGTGTTGCGTCGGGCATTGAAACGCTTAGGGCGATTACCCCGCTTTCGATGTTTGGCTTCATGCGGCCTCCTGAAAAAAATGAAAAAGTTACTGAAATTATCCTGTTTTTAAATGCCGGCGCAACTGTTTTTACTTTCAGGCGGCCTGCGGGCTAGGGCTTGCGTTCGGCGTATTCGCGCACGGCGCGGACAACCAGGTCGATTTGGCTGATGCCCAGCCTTTGGGCGGTTTCCTCGATTAGCGCGATGTCTTCCAGCTTCATTTTGAAGGCTTTGTTTTTTACACCGCGCTTTTGGTCGGATTTCTTTTGGATTTCGTGTCTTGACAGTGCCATGATGATTCCTTTAAGATTTTGAGTAACGGCAGGGTGTCGTTACCACCCCGCCGCTTCTCAAAGGTTAATAGGCGTTAGCCGATAAAACCATGAGAAGAATAAAAATGAGCCATTTCATTTTTCATTCTCCTGAAAGTGCCCTTAAAGCAGGATTGCAGGTTGGGCGTTTGTCCTATCGGTTCTTGTTCAACCGATGGGATGTATTATAGCCTAGCTTACTAATTTAAGCAAGCACTTTCTGCGTGAAAGCCCCGTATTTACGGGGCTTTTCGCTTTTGCGGCGGCTCAACCTTCTGCCAATTTATTCAAGGCTGCTTTGAATACGGCGGTTTGGGTTTCGCCGCGTTCTGCCGCCAGCCGCTCCAGTAGGGCTATGGTGTCGGGGTCGAGCGCAAAAGACTTCTGGCGTATGCCGTGTTTCTCGCGGCTTTTGCGGTTGTAGGCGGCTTGGTCGTATTTTTTCGTTTCCATGATTGATTTTCCAGCAAAGGTTTTGTATATTAGGCGGAAGCAGGAGGAGCGGCAACTCCCCCTGTCTGGTACTACGTTACCAAGCTGATTGCCACATCAGCAAGAATAACACCAGAAAAATTACTTTGATGAAGGTACTCATCGGGTAATCCTTCCTGTGTAACGCCCCCGAATTATCAGGTTTGGGGGCTTTTCCTTTGTTGCTCTTCACAACAGGGATAATTCTAATACACATTAGAATAATATGCAAGCACTTTTGCAAAAAAACCACGGATTTTCCGTGGCTTTTTTGTGGCTAAAGCAGGGAGCTTAGTTTTCAACCAATGAAATCAGCATAATTTCATACGGAGTAAGTGTCCTGCTCCGCCCTTGCGGCTTGTAGAAGACTTTTACATCGGCGCGAAACTCGAACTTCCCGTCAATGTCTTCATGGGAAATTCCATCTGCAAATGTTAATTTCAAGCGTCTGGTAATATGCGGCGGCATAAGTGCCTCCCAGCCTGTATCGCCGTCGCGGTTTAATTTGCGTATGTTTAAATCAATATCGTAGAAATCGCGCGATGACGATTCCGGATCAATATTCAACGAGCCGGGTACGGATTCGATTAAGCCCGCATCAAGTGTCGGCAAGTCTTCGTTTTTCCCTCCAAAACTTATGCTGCTTCCTTTTTCTTTCTTGGCAGGTGCAATCACGTTTACAGCCTCTTTGGCTATGCTTTTGTGCGCTCCCACGGTTGATTTGATTATTTCAACAAATTGCTCCGGGGACTTTTCAACCGTTTCCGCGCCAATCTGAATAATAGTATTGTTTTTTATTTCAATGTGGTTGGCATCTTTTGACGAATCGCCCTTTGCCCACGCAATCGCTTTATAAATGCCAAAAACCAGCATCCCCCCGATTAGTATGCTGCCAATTTCCACAGGATGCTCCCTTAAAACTCCGTTCATATATTTGCTGAATTTTATCATCTCCTCTTCATTGCCGAATACGACGGAAACGATGAAATCTTCCCAAATGCTGCCGGCCTGAATTTCGTTTACCAACAGCTCGGTGCGCAATACCTGAACATTTGCGATTGTTCCCAGCAGCTTGGGCATTCTGGCAGTTATTTTTTCCAAAGACTGCAAAGACGTAACCAATTCTCCGATTTGCACCGGACGATCTGTGCGGAAATAAAGTGAAGCGGGAAGTTGGTAAATATGTTCGTTTGCGGCGGTTGATGCAGCCATATTAATTCTCCTGATTAAGCCAAAGAAACTTTAACGGGTTTGTTCGCCGGCTCAAAACGTACCCAGCGTCCAGCGGCCTTTGACGCGGCCGCAGATGCGGATGTGTTCGAGGCTTTCGGGGGGGATGGTTTCCACGGGGTAGGCTTTGTTGTCGGAAATGATGTTGAGGCCGCCGCCGATGAGTGCTTGCAGGCGTTTGATGCGCAGGCCGGAGGCGGTGGCGATGACGTAGATGCCGTCGCCTTCGTAGCAGCAGACGGAGCTGTCGGCAAAAACGATGTCGCCGTCGGAGATGGTGTCTTCCATGCTGTCGCCTTTGGCGTTGATGACGCGCAGGCTGTCGAGGCTGCCGCCGAATTGCTGTTTGGCCCAGGCGCGGGCAACAACGACAAAATCAATCACGGCATCGGGATCGTCGGCTTCGATGCCCGCGCCCATTTCGCCGGTGGCGGCCAGACGGGGGACGGAAAGCCAGCCCGCACGGACAACGGGGGTGTCGCTGCGGTAGGCGTGCCCCGCTTCGCCGTCGAGCCAGCCGCGCGGAAGGTCTAGGGCGGTTTCTATATTGGCTGCCGCACCGTCGCCGATATTGCGGTATCCGTTTACCCATTGATTTACCTGTGCCGCCGCTTTGCCGATGGCGCGGGCAAATTCTGTCTGATTACCGTTATAGTTTTCTTCAATAAGGGTTTTAACCCGTTCTAATCTATTCATTTTTGTCTCCTTGTCATTTTTAACAATTTTAAGCATTGCTAAAAATAACAAGGCTACTATTCTTGTCGTATCTTTGCTATACTATCTCGCATTAAATAAGAAGCAATGCTATATGAAATTAATTGATTATTTGAGCGGCGGAGTTTCCGCCTCCGAGTTGTCAAAAAAAGTGGGAGTCAGTCCCGCGTTTTTATGGCAAGTCAAAAACGGACACAGAAAAATGCCGCCGAAATATTGCCCGAAAATCGAGCAGGCGACGGGCGGGCTGGTTTCGCGCAAAGACCTGCGGCCTGACGACTGGCACGAGATTTGGCCTGAATTGAAGGAGGTGTGAGATGGAGACGAAGCGGTTGAAGCTGAAAAAGAAAGAGCGCAAGCGTTTGGAGAAGCTGGCGTGGAAGAAGGCGCGCCAAAGCAAGGCTGCGCCGTTTGATGTGCTTTTGTCGCTGGAAAACGCTTTGCTGTGGCTGGAGGATTACCGCTCTTTTTCCAAGCGTTCGCGCACTGCTTCCAAGTGAAGCGCGGTTTGTTCGATAAAGTCGGCGATGGTTTGCGCGCTTTGCTTGATGAAGACGGGCTGCGAGCCTTTCAGAAACATGTCGGGCTTGGCCTGTATGGCTGCTTTGGCGATTTCTACGGCCTGATTGTAAGCAGATTCATTCATTTCAAATTCTCCGTGGAGGGTTGTTGGTGGAACTTCGATTCTACACGGATGAATGACAAAGCGGACAGACGCTTGACGGCACGGACAGACGGCAAAAAAAGCCCCCGAACGGGTCGGGGGAACGAAAGAACTATATCACTTCACTCAATGAAATTGAGGAGGAAATTATGCCCTTGAAACCTTTGAAGCGCAACAGCCAGTGTGCGCGTTTGTTGGAATATTTGCAGGCGGGCGGCTCGGTTACGAGTTTTGAAGCCTATGCGAAGTTTGGCATTACGCAGCTTGCCGCGCGGATTACCGAATTGGAAGGGCGCGGGGTGGTGATTGCCCGCGCGGGCGAAGAAAACAACGGGGCGCGTTATGTGCGCTATTCGATGGGAGTTGAAGCATGAGTATGTCTTTAACGGCGAAAGCCATGAGCCTGAAAGTGGGCAATGCCATCCGCAAGCTGGTGTTGCTGAAGCTGGCCGATCAGGCCAATGACAGGGGGGAATGCCGGCCTTCCTATGCTTCCGTGGCCGAGGCGGCGGAGTGTTCGAGCAGGGCGGTAATCAACCATATCCGCTGGCTGGAGGAATACGGTTTTTTACGGATTGAAAAACGGAAAATCGGACACGGCCAAAATCTGACGAATGTTTACCATCTGACGCTGGAAAACGGAAGGAGCGGGCTATGAGGCCGTCTGAAATGTTGAAGCTGCACGGCAGGCCGATTGCCTATTTCCCGCAGCTTGCCAAGCCGCTGGGCGGCGTGAATGCGTCGATTCTGTTTTCCCATTTCTTCTACTGGAACGACAAAGGCGAGAGCGATTTGGGCATTTACCGCACCGCCGAAGAGATTGAAATGGAAACGGGATTGAGCGTGCAGGAGCAGCGCACCGCGCGCGCCAAGCTGCGCGAGCGGGGGGTGTTGGTTGAAACGGAAAAACGTATCGAACACCGGATTTACTACCGATTGGATTTGGACGCTTTTGATGCGCTGATGCTGCAACATTCGGGAAGTGGGGAATCAACAGCCCCGAAATGCAAAAGCAACAGCCCCGAAATGCAAAAGCAACATTCGGGAAGTGAGGAATCAACAGCCGACGAAATGCAAAATCAACATTCGTATATAAGAACAGAAGACTACCAGAAGACTACAGCAGTAGATTACAACAGAAATATTACGCGCGAGGCGCGTTGTGTGTCTGCCAACCGACCTTCGGAAAGTCTTGCAGACAGGCCGTCTGAAAAACCTGCCGCACCGCCGAGACCTGCCAAGCCTGCCAAACGCCAACCTTCCGCCGCACGGCGTGAGCTGGATGCGCTGAACCTCTTGGCCGATCGGGGCATAGACGGGGATTTGGCGCGGGATTATCTGGCGGTGCGCAGGGACAAGCGTTCGGCCACGCTGACGAAAACCGCGCTGGATGGCTTGGAGCGGGAGGCAAACCGTGCGGGTTTGTCGCTGGAACAGGCATTGACGCTGTGTTGCGAACGCGGCTGGGTGGGTTTTTGTGCACAGTGGCTGCACGAACACCGCAATCCGGCCGTGCGTGGAAACTCCGTCAAAGACACGCCCATCCACACCGTCGGCGGGGCGTTTTTAGCGAAGGACGTGTTGTGAAATCCGTCGGCGAAATGATGAAAAGCAGCCATACGCTGGCCGCCATGCTGACCCCGCTCAGCGAAACGCAAAAGCATTGCGACAGGCACGGCACGGACTACACCGAGCGCGTTTACCGCCGCTACACGCAGGGCTGTCCCGAGTGTGCGAAAGAGGCGGAGCAGCAGCGCAGGCAGGCCGAAGAGGCGGCTCTTGCGGCAAGGCAGGCGGAGCAGCAGCGCAGGATCATCGAGCAGCGTATCGGCATGGCACGCATCCCCAAACGCTTTGCCGAACGCACCGTCGCAGGCTACTGCGTGGATGCGGACAACCGGCCGCAACGCTACAACATCGAGCGCATCAAAGCCTATGCGCACGAGTTTTCACAAGGCCACAGCGGCCGCAATCTCGCCCTGCTGGGCAATCCGGGAACGGGAAAAACCCACCTTGCCTGCGCCGTTGCCCGCCACGTTATCCGCAATTGCGGCGGTATGGCGCGGTTTTGCAGCGTGTCGGAACTCAACCGCACGGTACGCGAAGCCAAAAGCTACGGCAGTGCCTACACCGAATCGCAGATTATCGCGGCATTCGGCGGCTATGATTTGCTGGTGATCGACGAGGTGGGCGTGCAAAGCGGCACGGATGCCGAAAGCCGCGCCCTGTTCGACGTGTTCAACGAACGCTATCAGAACTGCCGCCCGACCATCCTGATTTCCAATCTCGATTTTAACGGCCTGCGCGAAGCAGTCGGCGCACGGATTGCCGATCGTGTGAAAGAGGACGGCGGCGAAGTGCTGGTCTTCAACTGGGAAAGCTACCGGCAATGAAGTGCCTGCAATGCCAACACGCCGATTTGCGCACGGCGGCAGAGCGCGGGCTGACGGGTCTGCTGGTGTGCGCGGTATCGCGCGAAAAGGGCTGGCGGTGTCTGAATCCGGCTACGGAGTGCGAAAACGGGCGTTTTCAGGCGGCAGGGGCGGAAGCGGTGCGCAAGCGGGCGGAGTGGCTGCAAAGGCGCAGGACGGCAAGGATAGAGGCCGTCTGAAAGCAGAGTTTGAAAACACGAAAGGGTAAAACATGAAAAACCTACCCGTGGAAACGCTGGTTACGGCGCAGGGACACGAATTGAAAACCGACAGCCGCAAAGTGGCGGCGGCCTTTGGCAAACGGCATACGCACGTGATACGCGACATCCGCAAAATCATGGCGCAAGTGCCTGATAGTTTTGCTCAAACCATATTTGGGCTGAGTGAATACACCGACAAAACAGGGCGCAGGCTGCCGATGTACGAGATGGACAAAGACGGTTTTATGCTGCTGACGATGGGCTATACCACGCCCGAGGCGATGAAAATCAAGGTGGCCTATATCCAGGCCTTCAACGCCATGCGCCGCCGCTTGGACGGTATCAGCACGGATTTGATTGCGGGGCTGTTGGCGGCGCGGGAGGCGGAGCAGCGTTCTGCCGCGCTGGCCAGCCTTGCGGGGCGGGTGCTGCGCGAGCGGCGCGACGAGAAGCCCTTTAACCTGATACGCATCGCGCATTACGAGCGACAGATCCAGCCGCTGCTGCCGGGCTTGGAGGCCGTCTGAAAAAAGCCCGAAACCGGAGTTTCGGGCAGTTTGGCCGAACTAGCCGAGCATATCCAGCGCATCGTGCCATGAGCGCATCGGCAGGTTGAGGCTTTTCGCTAACTGGCTGGCGAATATATAGCCGTCCTGAAAGCGGTCGTGGGTGCGGTATGCCAGCTCGTGATTCAAAGAACGTACCGCCGTTTGTGTTTTTTGGGCATAGGCCATCATAAAGGGCAGGTGTTTGAGCAGCGCGGACAATGCGTGGACATCGTAGGCGGACAATACAAGCGAACCGTGCGGCAGGGCGGGTTTCAGACGGCCTGACAAGATTTGCTCAATCTGCCCGTCGCACCACACCGCAAAACGCGGGTCAAGCCAGCGGGCGAAATGGATGGCGAGTTTGGGATGCAGCCATGTGCCGCCGCCGTTTTTAGAAGAGCCGCTTTTGACGATAACTAATTGATTTTCATCAATTACACTTTTTAGCGTATTTGACAAATGCTCTGACAAGGCAACGATATATTGTTGAGTTTGTTCGGTTTTCAGATAGGTTTCGGGACGTTTGTGAAAGTATTTCGCAATTTGGGTAGCGTTTAAGAAACCAGCCTGATTAAAAGAAACGGTTACAGAACCAAAAGAAAGGTTTTGAATTGTGTTCATGATGAACTCCTTGATATTTAGTTTACAGATGCCGCCAAAATGGCGACGGGCTTCAACTACCGTATCAAGACGGCTGCCGCTATTCCCCCAAAAGGTTTTGTATTTACGGCTATCAACCCGTCATAGCTGGGATTTTGTGTTCCACGTATTTACGGAACAGCTAAAATTCAACAAGTTAGATTGTACAGATACAAAAAAACCGCGCTGTCGGGGCGTTTTGTTCCGCTTGATATTTAGTAGTGGCGCGATGATAAGACTGCCTGGAAGTTTGTGCAAGGACTTTTTGTGAGACTGATTTTATTGGAAAGAGAACAGGGATTTTTGCTATGAAAACACCCAGGCCGTCTGAAAGCCTGCTGATCCGCATCAACGGCATACCGCAGGGCAAAGGCCGTCCGCGCTTTACCAAGTCGGGACGCGCCTACACGCCCGCCAAGACGCGCCGCTACGAAGCGGCCGTGCAGGAAGCCGCGCTGGCTGCCGCCGCGATACAGGGTTTTGTGAAGCACGATGGGGATACGCCGCTGGAAGCCTGCATTACGGCATGGTTTCCGATTCCCGCGTCGTGGCCGAAGAAGAAACGCGAAGCGGCGGCGGCGGGCGGAATCTATCCGACGGCCAAACCGGATGCGGACAACCTCTGCAAAGCGATACTCGACGCGCTCAACGGCATTGCCTACCGCGACGACAAGCAGATCGTGTCCTGCCATGTGTGCAAACGCTACACCTGCCGCGACGACGATACGCCGCGCGTGGTGGTGCATATCGCGCCGATGAAGACTTTGGCGCAACTGCGCAAAGCGGCGTTTTCAGACGGCCTGCGGGAGGGACGGGATGGCAATTGAAGCGGCGGTGGTGCGCACGCCGGTTTGGGACAAGGTGGAGATTGGGCAGTTTTCAGACATCGAGTGCTTTATCCAGCAATGTCAGTGCAGTTTGCACATCGCCTTGTGCGGCGCGGGCTTTAAAGCGGTTTTCGGCATCAAATTCCGCCAGCATCACGGTTGCGGCTTCGTCCATCAGTTTGTTCACGCTCATGCCGCGCGATTCGGCCAACAGGCGCAGGCGGCTGTGTTTTTCATCGGGAATGCGTAGGGTTACGGTCGTCATCGTTGCTCCAACAGGGTTTCGGGCGTGCAGATTTTGATTTCGGGAAAGATAAGCTGGCTGTGTGCAAAATCTTTCAGATTGCGGGTGGCGATATATTGCGCACGTCCTGCTACGGCAAGCTCAATCAGGTGGTTGTCGCCTTCGTCGCGCAGATTGGGCCGCCAAAGGTAGTAAATGCGCGTCCATTGGGCAACGGAAAGCAGGGCGTTCAGCACTTGGTTGCGCTCGGCAAGGTTTAGGGGACAGCCTGCAAACACATCTTCCCGTGCGATCAGGTCTTCATATTCTGCCAGTAGGGCAGAGCCGACAAGCGGGATAAAACGCTTTTGCAAACAGGCGGCAAGCAGCCGGTTTGAACCGCGCGAACCCATGTACGCGCCAACCAGGATATTGGTATCTATCACAATTCTCATAGGAGCATGATAGCACATATGCTGTCAAAAACAATAGCGGCGACAAGGGTGGAAACCGCTTACGGCGGGTAGGGGGCTGCGGCGGATTTTTAATAAAACATATTTTAAACAATGTGTTGTATTTTTTATTTTGGCGGAAACGGCGATGAGGAATGTGGATGACGGCGATTTGCGCGCGCTGCGGCATCTTTTGCCGGCGAGCGTGGCGCAGATGGCGCAGGTGGCCGGCTGGGATGCGGTGCTGCGTTTGGTGTCGCGTTTTGGCGGCGCGAATTTTCCGGTGGGAAAAAACAGCACGGCGGCGGGCAGGCGGCTGCATGAGCGGCTGGCGGAGGAAATCGGCGAGGAGGCGGCCTTGCGCTTGGGGCGGGCATATGGTGCGCAGCGGTATTTGTGGCTGCCCAAATGTGATGCCGTGCTGCGCGAGCTGCGCGACCGTGCCATCCGGCGCGGCTTCGACCGGATGACGGGCGAGGGGATGGGGGCGCATGAGGCGGCCGCGCTTTTGGCTTTGGAACACAATCTGACGCAGCGGCGGGTGTGGGACGTATTGAAAAAAACCGACAACACGCAACTGCCTTTGTTTGGAGATATGGAAGATGCACGATAAGGATACATACACGCGGCTGCGCCGGCTGTATATCAACGGGGCGACGCTGGACGAGGCTGCGGCCGAATGCGGCATGGGGCTGCGCACGGCGGAGCGGCGCAAGGCCGAGGCCAGGGACTCGGGCGACAACTGGGACATGGCGCGGGCGGCGGCAACGCTGACTGGTGCGGAAACGGTGGCGCAAAGCATTCTGCGCGGGATGATGCGCCAATACGAGCAGGCGGCGGGCGATTTGGAGGCGGATACGTCGCTGTCGGCGGTGGAGCGGGTGGACGCGCTGGCGACGCTGGCCGATGCGCTGGTGAAAACAGTGGCGGCCAACAAGCGTTTGATGCCGGAAACATCCGAGCTGGCCACTGCATTGAAGGTGCTGGAAATGCTGTATGCCTTCGTGCGCGAAAAACATCCCGCACACCTGCCTGCCTTTGCCGAAATCATCGAACCCTTCGGCGCACAGTTGGAGCGGGAATTTAAGTAGGCCGTCTGAAAACGGCAGGATGTTTTTAACTTTGAAAGGAATCAGGATGTCTGATTACGCGCCCGCCGTTCCGGACAGCTATCTGTCCAAAGCCACACCGAAAAACAAAGAAGCCGAGAGCCAATAGCAAAAAAAAACGAGCAAAACTTTTTTCATCATGAAATCCAAAGGCTTTTTAAAAAACCTTGCCGCGCTGGCGGCCGACCTGCGCCGCAGCATCGAGGCGGAGGTGGAGGGCTTCGACGCTTCGCCCGCTGCGGTGGCACAGCGGCGCAAAAAGGTGTTCGACCCGGTGCACGGTTATGAGTATTTCGTAAACCATTATTTCCCGCACTATACCCGTTCGCCGCACAAGTCGCAGCTTCACGAGTATCTGTTTGAGAGCCTGCCCGCCGTTTTGAGCCATCCGCAAAACCAAACGCTGGCCTTGGCCGCGCCGAGGGGCGAGGCAAAATCAACCATGGTGTCGCGCCTGTTTTCCTTGTGGTGCATCGTAACGGGGAGCAAACACTACATTGTTCTGATTATGGACAGCATCGACCAGGCTTACCCGATTTTGGAATCCATCAAGGCCGAACTGGAAGCCAACCCGCGCTTGAAAACCGATTTCCCCGAAGCCTGCGGGCAGGGGCGCGTGTGGCAGGCGGCTACGGCGGTTACGGCCAACGGCATCAAGCTAGAAGCGGCCGGCAGCGGCAAACGCCTGCGCGGACGCACGCACGGTGCATACCGCCCCGACCTTGTGATTCTCGACGACATCGAAAACGACGAAGCGGTGCGCAATCCCGCGCAGCGCGACAAGCTTGAAGACTGGCTGAAACAGTCGGTGTTGCAGCTCGGCGGCGTGGGGCAGAAGTTCGACGTGGTGTATATCGGCACGATTCTGCACTACGACAGCGTGTTAAACCGCACCTTGAACAACCCGATATGGCATTCGGCGCGTTTCAAGGCGATGATTGAATGGCCGGACAATATGGATTTGTGGCAGGAATGGGAAACCATTTTGTGCAACAACGGCAAGGCGGGCGAGGCGATGGCGCAGGCCTTTTACGAGGCGCACCAAGCCGAGATGATGGCGGGCGCGCAAACCTCTTGGGCGGCGCGGGGCGTGTTGGATTTGATGAAAATCCGCGCCCGCGACGGCCACGCGGCCTTTGATTCGGAGCTGCAAAACGACCCCGTGAGCGGCGAAGACGCGGTGTTTGCCAATATTTTGGACAACTGCTTTTACAGGCCGTCTGAAATTCCGCCCGACGCGGTGCGCTTCGGCGCACTCGACCCCTCTTTGGGCAAAGCGGGCGCGGGGCGCGATCCGTCGGCCATTCTGGTGGGTTCGTTCTGCCGCGAAACGGGTGTGCTGTATGTGGAAGTCGCCCAAATCAAAAAACGCCTGCCCGATCTGATTATCGAAGATGTGATTGCCTTGCAGAAAAAGTACGGTTGTCAGGTGTGGGCGGTGGAAACGGTGCAGTTTCAGGAGTTTTTAAAAACCGAGCTGGTGCGGCGCGGCGCAGAGCGGGGCATACCCGTGCCGGCGCGGGGCGTGAAGCCCAATGCCGACAAGCTCTTGCGCATCGAGAGTTTGCAGCCGCACATTGCCAACGGCCTAATCAAATTCGACAAAAACCACACCGCGCTGCTCGACCAGTTGCGCCACTTCCCAAAAGCCCCGCACGACGACGGCCCCGACGCGCTGCATATGCTGTGGATACTGGCCTCAAACGGCATTCGCCAGCAGGCCACGCGCCGCGCCATCGATCTGCCGCCGCCTTCTTTGAGTATTTAGTAAAAACGGGTCAAGACCCCATGGAGCAAACTATGTTTTGGCAAAAGAAAAAACAGGCAAAAGCCTTCAAGCAGGAATTGAAAACGCTGGTGGCCGATACTGCCTACGCGCTGGACGCGTTTTCCGCCGAAAGCAGCGACGAGCTGCTCGACCGGCTGCAACTGTCCCGCGCCGAGGCCTATTCCGCCGTGTCCTCCGACGACGAGGTAGAAAGCTGCAAGGAAGACCTGCGCACGGCGATGACGGCCAGCGGCTGGCGGCTGTACGGCGAGGGAACGGACGACGCGCAGACCGACCGCATCTACCGCTGCATCCGCCGCCATCTGGGCGCGTTTGTGGAGCTGGTTTTAACCGCGCGGCTCAACGGCTATGCGGTAGGCCGCTATGTGTGGAAGGTAGAAGAAGACGGCTTTATCACGCTGGACAAGGTGCGCGACCGCCGCGACGAGCTGGAAAAATACGTCCCGCAGCGCGACGGCGGGCTGAAATACCGTGGCGAAAACGGCGAAGAGCTTGTTGATACCAATGTGCTGCATCTGTTTCTCGCCAACAAGCCCACGGCGAAAAACCCAGCCGGCGAAATGACCGTGGCGCGGCTCTATCCCGCCGTCGCCCTGCGCAAACAGGGCATCCAATACGCCTACCAGTTTATCAAACGCTACGGCCAGCCCTATCTGGTGGGCAGATATGCCAACGCGCTGGATGACAATGTGAAGACGGTGTACGGCCTGATAAACGGCGGCGCGGCCACGCTCTCGTCCGAAGACAGCATCGAGATGCTTACCAACCCCGCCACGGGATCGGCATTCGGCGAAATCGAAAAGCTGGCCAACGCCCGCATCCAAAAGCTGCTTTTGGGCAAGGTCAAAACCTCCGAACTCAACAGTGGCAGCCGTTCGGCGCAGCAGATTGAGGAAAACGCCCGCCAAGACCGCATCGAGGCCTATCTGACCCTGCTCTCGCTGGCCGTGCAGCACGCGGTGGACGCGCTGCTTATGGTTAATGCCCAATGGGGCGTGCCCGTGAAACACCAAGGCGGGCTGTGGTTTGAGTTCAACGAAGAAATCAAAGTGGACAAGGCGCGGGCGGAGCGCGACAAAATCTACGCCGACATAGGGCAGCTTCGTTTTACCGAGGAATATTACGAAAAAGTGCTGGGCTTCGAGCCTGAACACTACGAATTGGCACAAAACCCGCAGAGGCCGTCTGAAAACCGCGCCCTGTCCGCCCGCTTTTCCGATACGGGCGTTTCAGACGGCCTTTCCGCCGCCGAAGCCGCCGACCGCGCCATCATGCAGCCGAAAGTGGCCGCCATCCTGTCCGCCCTGGCCGAAGCCGACGGCTACGCGGCCTTTCAGACGGCCTTAAACCAAATGGATTTGTCGGAAAACGATTTGCTGCTGGTGGACAAGCTGGTGGGCGAGTCCGTCCGCGCCTTTGCCGAGGGGCAGAATGAATGACGGCTGCGACGACAACTGACGGATGGGACGGCAATGGCTGAGCAAATCCGCTTCAACACCTTAATCGACCGCGCCGCGTTCGACTTTCTCAAAAGCAAAAAGCTGCTGCCGGGTTTTTCCCATTACGACGTATGGCTGTACGAACACGCCGTGGCCTTTACCGTGGCGAAAATGATGGACAAGGACATGCTGGCCGAAACGAAAGCGGCGGTAGAGGTGGCAATTGCCAACGGCACAGGCTGGCACACCTTCCAAAAGCAGCTCAAACCCTATCTGATGGCACGCGGCTGGTGGGGCGAATCCGTCATGCTCGACCCTGTGGACGGCGCGGCAAAAACCGTACGGCTGGGCAGCACCCGCCGCCTGCGCACCATCTTTCACACCAACTTCCACACCGCCCACGCGGCGGGGCGGTGGGTGCGCGTGCAGGCGGCCAAAGAGGAGCTTCCCTACCTCAAATACCTGCCCAGCGTGGCGGGCGAACGGCGCGAGGCGCACAAGCGTTACTACAACCTCATCCTGCCCGTAGAGCATGAATTGTGGAAACAGATTTTTCCGCCCAACGGCTACGGCTGCCTGTGCGGCGTAATCCAGCTTAGCGAAAAACAGGCCCTGCGCGAACGCAGGGAGGACATCGGAAAAAATCCCGCAGCCTTTACCCCCGAACAAATCGAAAACAGCAAACAAGGCCGCCTGGACGACAAACCCGACATTAAGATGGTGGAGGCCGTCAATCCGCGCACAGGGCAGGTGGTGCGCATCCCCGCCGACATTACCCGAGCTTCGCCCACAACCACGGCGACAGACTGGGCGCGTTGCAGGCTCTGTTCGGGCAGAAACACGGCAATGATCGGTGGAAAAATGATTGCCGAACGGGAAGCCTATCTGTCCGGCAAGGTGTATTTCACGGGTTTGAACACCGTAAACCTGTACAAAGCCCCGCCCGAAAAGAAGTGGCGCGGCTGGATAAAGACGCGTCGGGCAACAGCCGCCGCCACGAGGCCGAAACGGCGGCGCAATGCAGCAGGCGCACGGCGTGCGGCTCGAGCCTTACGATTTGGAAAAACGGGCGGAAAACCCGACTTCCTCATTGCCGACCAAGACCTGCCGCGCGCCAGTGCAGACCATCGATTTAGTTTACCGAAGACCCCGGCAACGAGTTCAAAATCGGCAAGTTCAACCAATATTTCGCTGATACGGCGAGTCATTGGACAGACCAAGTCAAACAAATACAGAAGCACTTGGCAAAAGCTGACATAGTGCCGCTGGATTTGCGCCGCCTCAATGCCTTGAACAGGGCGAAAGTCCTCGGCTATGTTTATCATTGCCGCAGGAACAACAAGATAAGATTTACATTATTTAGGGAAATGAAATGAGCGCACCAGATTACCTGTTTATACGCCATGATAACGGCGAAATGGTAGACTGCTTTATACCGAATAAGTTGTCAGACCCGCTGTTTGACTACATGCAGCCGCGTATGTTTGAAGTTGCCCCAGAAGATGCTGACCCGTTTCAGGGGCAGTTCTTCGGTGGCGTATTGTCCATTACCTCGGTCCCGCCTCCCGCTACATGGCCGTGTACGACCTCATCATGGAAGCCTGCGACAACGTGGAGCAATTGAAACCGTGCAAGGCGGATTTGCAGAAGGCCTTGCAGGATGACCCGAGGTATCAGGCCGTCTGAAAACCGATAAAACAAAAGCCCGCTTTGTACAAGGGCGGGCTTTTGTTTAGCTTTCATTTTGCCATTTTTCGGCAAGCCATTGAAATTCGGCAAACA
>NZ_UGJJ01000003.1:300000-384934 GCF_900451175.1 Kingella potus | reverse complement strand
TTCGCGCCCGTGGGTGCGGGGCGGTGTGCAGCAACAGGGAGATGGCATCCATCATTTCCTGTGCGCGGTAGGGCCGCATGTCGAGCAGGGATTGCTGTACGTCGATAATCAATAAAGCGGTTTTCTGCATAATCGGGGCTCCTTATCTGACTGCGTTGATTGGTTCAGACTGCTTGAAAGCCTGCCGGCGGTAAGCAGGCAGGCTCTTGTGGATGCGTGGTTTAGAAAATCTGCCACACGAAGAAGATAAAGGGTGTGCAGGATAAAGAGGGGAACGAGTATGCCGAAGGACCAAGCCATGTAGCCGAAGAAGGCGGGCATGGGGGACTTTGCGTTGTTCGGCGATGGCTTTAACCATGAAGTTGGGAGCGTTGCCGATGTAGCTGAGTGCGCCCATGAAGACGGAACCCATGGATACGGCCAAAAGGGTGTGGAAGAGATGTCCGGTCATGAGGGCTTGGGGGTCGCCGCCTGCGAGGTTGAAGAAGACCAGGTAGGTGGGGGCGTTGTCGAGGAAGGCGGAGAGCAGGCCGGACATCCAGAAGTACATGGTATTGACGGGATTGCCGGAGCTGTCGTGGACAAGGGCGACGATGCCTGCCATCGCGCCGTGTTCGCCGGCTTTGAGGATGGCGAGGACGGGGGCAATGGTAATAAAGATGCCGAGGAAGAGTTTGCCGACTTCGGCAATGGGATCCCAGTTGAATTCATTACCGGCACGGACTTGTTTCGGGGTGATCTTTATGGAAACGGCGGTAATGGCGAGCAGCAGGCCGTCGCGGACGAGGTTTTGCAGTTCATAGTGGCTGCCGAGGATGTCGAAGGAGATACCGGGTTTCCAGATACCGGAAAGCAGTACCGCACCGACGACGGCGGCCAGTAGGAAGAAGTTGCGTTTTCCGTGTATTTTCAACGCGCTGTCCGGGCTGGGGTCGCGCGGGAGGATTTCGTCTTCAAGGGCGTAGTGGCGGTCGATAAAGTAGAACAGGGTCAGCAGGACGGCCGAGCTGATGAGGACGGGCGGAAGCATATGCTGCACCCGTCCAGCCGAAGTCCACGCCTTTGAGGAAGCCGAGGAAGAGGGGCGGGTCGCCCAGCGGGGTAAGTCCGCCGCCGATGTTGGCAACGAGGAAAATAAAGAAGATGACGCTGTGGACGCGGTGTTTGCGGTTGTCGTTGGCTTTCAGAAGCGGCCGGATCATGAGCATGGCCGCGCCGGTCGTACCCATTACCGAGGCCAAAGCGTACCGATGGCCAGAATGGCCGTGTTGGTTTTAGGCGAACCGTGCAGGTTGCCCCATACCAAAATGCCGCCGGATACGGTGTATAGAGCCAGCAGCAGTAGAATGAAGGGAATGTATTCCTCCACAAGGGCATGGACGATGGTACCCACCCTGCGCCTACGCCGTAAACGAGCGTAAAGGGAATGAGGAAAAGCAGCGTCCACAGGGCGGTGATTTTGCCGAAATGGTGATGCCAGGTGTGGGCGAAAAAGAGCGGCCCGGTGGCAATGGAAAGCAGGATGAGGACGAAGGGCAGCCCCCAAATCAGGCTGAGTTGCGAGCCGTCGGGTGTGGCGGCAAAGGCGGCGGCGGGTGTGCATAGCAGGGCTGGGAAGAGCAGTTGGTGCATTTTGAGGTGCATTCGATATTCCTTTTTTATTCCTGATAGGGCGGGCGGTTTGCCCGGACTGTCTTTTTCAGACGGCCTGTTGAGTCCGTTGGGATTGGACGCAGTTTATGGGAAACCGTTTTAATTGTAACGGAAAACTGCGGGTGGAGAATGAGCGGCGGGGAAGGTGTCGGACTAAGGCGGTTTTCAGACGGCCTCTCAAAATAAGACCGGATATAGGCAGGCCGTCTGAAAAAGGAAGATTGCAAACCGCTTGTTAAGGCTGAGGCCGCCTGAAAGAGAGCAGAAGATTGCGGAAAGCATTCGGGTCTTTAATGAAAGTCATCTCGCCTTCCTGCGGGAAATGGAAATCCAGCAGGCGGGAAACCCAAAAACGGATACAGCCGGCACGCTGTGCGGTGGGGAAGTAGGCGCGTTCGGCGGCAGACAACGGACGGACGCTTTCGTAGCCGTGAATAAAGGCATCCGTGCGTTCCGTATCCAGAA
This sequence comes from Kingella potus, assembly GCF_900451175.1. Taxonomy (NCBI): domain Bacteria; kingdom Pseudomonadati; phylum Pseudomonadota; class Betaproteobacteria; order Neisseriales; family Neisseriaceae; genus Kingella; species Kingella potus. Next base: position 382,816 of record NZ_UGJJ01000003.1, on the reverse strand, counting down.
TATTATCGGCGGTGCGCGCCCAATCATTGACGGCAATGGCGAGGTCGTATACGAAACTGCCGTCGCAAGCATAGTAAAATCAATAAAACCGGGATACTGCCGCTGCCGTCGAGGCAGTACGTTGTCTTTAAATAGGTTCGGCATGGATGATACCGGCGCGGCAGGCTGCTGTCGGGATGGGTATCCAAGTAGGCAATCTCATCCGCAGTAATTCCGCATCTTCTTTGTTCAATACGGGAAACAGCTTTGTGCCGATTCGTGCCACCAGCGGCTATGGCGCGGATTGTCCATGTGCATGGGGAAACTTTGACCGGCAATATGCATTTTTGCCAGCATGGCTCCGTGTTGTAACACTGTTCCGCCGTCGGTCTGCCGGTATCCGCACCATTCAGGCAGCTAACCAGGCAGGCAGGCTTCCCCGCCAATACCGAATCAAGCTGCCCGTCGCGCCGTGCGACAGGTGTAGGGCAAGCCACTCCGTTGCTGCTGAGATGCTGTTTCAACAACAGGAAAAACGGCAACTCTTCCTGCTGCAAAACCTCAAAAACCGTCAGTACATAACGGCCGCAAGTCGTATTCAGGAAATAATTGCTGTTGGTAACCCCCTGCGCAATTCCCGTCAGTGAAACAAATGAACCCAAATCATAGTCGGCAAGGAAAATGCGCATTTCTTCATCGGAAATGCTGGTATAGACGGACATGGTTTGCACCTATCGTTTTATTTATTTAAGGAATAATTACGGGTAATATTTTTCGGGAAAACGGCACATCATATCAAAATAACAATAAGCCGTGTATGGCACAAAGGTACGACAGAGACAGTGCTTTCAGACGGCCTCTGATACTTTCCGGTCTTGATGTTTGTGTGTTGCAGCTTCTGTTTTTAATTTTCCTCTGACAAAAAATTTTCTTTTTTTCCGTGTACATGGCGTATTTTGGCAGAGGCATTTGGTTTTACTGCTTGACTGTTTTTTTTCTGGTGGGTATAGTGTGCGTCTTTGCTGCTTCGGCGGCGCAGTTCTTTAACAAGATGATTACCGATAAGTGTGGGTGCGTTTGGCCCCATACTGCGACGAAAAACAGACAAGGAATTTTATATTTCCTGTCGGTTTCTTTGAAGCGGACCAGAAGTTAAGTAAGTTAGAGATTGAACATAAGAGTTTGATCCTGGCTCAGATTGAACGCTGGCGGCATGCTTTACACATGCAAGTCGGACGGCAGCGGGGTAGTGCTTGCACTACTGCCGGCGAGTGGCGAACGGGTGAGTAATGCATCGGAACGTACCGGATAATGGGGGATAACTTTCCGAAAGGAAGGCTAATACCGCATATTCCCTGAGGGGGAAAGCGGGGGACCTTTGGGCCTCGCGTTATCCGAGCGGCCGATGTCTGATTAGCTAGTTGGTGGGGTAAAGGCCTACCAAGGCGACGATCAGTAGCGGGTCTGAGAGGACGATCCGCCACACTGGGACTGAGACACGGCCCAGACTCCTACGGGAGGCAGCAGTGGGGAATTTTGGACAATGGGCGCAAGCCTGATCCAGCCATGCCGCGTGTCTGAAGAAGGCCTTCGGGTTGTAAAGGACTTTTGTTAGGGAAGAAAGGGTTTGTGCTAATACCATGAACTTATGACGGTACCTGAAGAATAAGCACCGGCTAACTACGTGCCAGCAGCCGCGGTAATACGTAGGGTGCGAGCGTTAATCGGAATTACTGGGCGTAAAGCGGGCGCAGACGGTTTGTTAAGCAGGATGTGAAATCCCCGGGCTCAACCTGGGAACTGCGTTCTGAACTGGCAGGCTAGAGTGTGTCAGAGGGGGGTAGAATTCCACGTGTAGCAGTGAAATGCGTAGAGATGTGGAGGAATACCGATGGCGAAGGCAGCCCCCTGGGATAACACTGACGTTCATGCCCGAAAGCGTGGGTAGCAAACAGGATTAGATACCCTGGTAGTCCACGCCCTAAACGATGTCGATTAGCTGTTGGGCAACTTGATTGCTTAGTAGCGTAGCTAACGCGTGAAATCGACCGCCTGGGGAGTACGGTCGCAAGATTAAAACTCAAAGGAATTGACGGGGACCCGCACAAGCGGTGGATGATGTGGATTAATTCGATGCAACGCGAAGAACCTTACCTGGTCTTGACATGTACGGAACCTTCCAGAGACGGAAGGGTGCCTTCGGGAGCCGTAACACAGGTGCTGCATGGCTGTCGTCAGCTCGTGTCGTGAGATGTTGGGTTAAGTCCCGCAACGAGCGCAACCCTTGTCATTAGTTGCCATCATTAAGTTGGGCACTCTAATGAGACTGCCGGTGACAAACCGGAGGAAGGTGGGGATGACGTCAAGTCCTCATGGCCCTTATGACCAGGGCTTCACACGTCATACAATGGTCGGTACAGAGGGTAGCCAAGCCGCGAGGCGGAGCCAATCCCACAAAACCGATCGTAGTCCGGATTGCACTCTGCAACTCGAGTGCATGAAGTCGGAATCGCTAGTAATCGCAGGTCAGCATACTGCGGTGAATACGTTCCCGGGTCTTGTACACACCGCCCGTCACACCATGGGAGTGGGGGATACCAGAAGCAGGTAGGCTAACCGCAAGGAGGCCGCTTGCCACGGTATGCTTCATGACTGGGGTGAAGTCGTAACAAGGTAGCCGTAGGGGAACCTGCGGCTGGATCACCTCCTTTCTAGAGAAAGGGGCGGGTGCATCCACACTTATCGGTAATCGTAGAGAGCGTTACAAAGGGTTTGTAGCTCAGGTGGTTAGAGCACACGCTTGATAAGCGTGGGGTCGTAGGTTCAAGTCCTACCAGACCCACCAAGCTAGACTGGGGGCATAGCTCAGTTGGTAGAGCACCTGCTTTGCAAGCAGGGGGTCATCGGTTCGATCCCGTTTGCCTCCACCAGGATTTCCCAAATCAAAGCAGTCTGAAAGAAAGACAGACTGTTTTAATTTGCGAAAACAACGCATTGATCTTTAACAAATTGGAAAGCCGAAATCAACAAACAAAGACAAAGTCGTTTGATTTGGTTTAAATCATTGTTGCAATCATGGTTTAAGCATCAAAGAATCAGACGGTAAAATTTGGGTGGTGATTGTATCGACCCGATTCTGAAGCACAAAAGGCAGGATCGGGACACAACAAGCAGTAGGCTGTATCAAAGTAGAGGCCTGAAGGTGCCGAGTTAGTCAACGGCAAAGCACCGAAGTCAGAAAGGTACTTCAAATGATAGAGTCAAGTGAATAAGTGCATCAGGTGGATGCCTTGGCGATGATAGGCGACGAAGGACGTGTAAGCCTGCGAAAAGCATCGGGGAGCTGGCAATAAAGCTATGATCCGGTGATGTCCGAATGGGGAAACCCACCGTATTCTGTACGGTATCCTTGTTTGAATACATAGGACAAGAGAAGCGAACCCGGAGAACTGAACCATCTAAGTACCCGGAGGAAAAGAAATCAACCGAGATTCCGCAAGTAGTGGCGAGCGAACGCGGAGGAGCCTGTATACGATAGCCGATGAGATAGAAGAACAAGCTGGGAAGCTTGACCATAGTGGGTGATAGTCCCGTATTCGAAATTTCGTTGGTGGTACTAGGTATACGACAAGTAGGGCGGGACACGAGAAATCCTGTCTGAAGATGGGGGGACCATCCTCCAAGGCTAAATACTCATCATCGACCGATAGTGAACCAGTACCGTGAGGGAAAGGCGAAAAGAACCCCGGGAGGGGAGTGAAATAGAACCTGAAACCTGATGCATACAAACAGTGGGAGCCCTGTAAGGGGTGACTGCGTACCTTTTGTATAATGGGTCAACGACTTACATTCAGTAGCGAGCTTAACCGGATAGGGGAGGCGTAGGGAAACCGAGTCTTAATAGGGCGACTAGTTGCTGGGTGTAGACCCGAAACCGAGTGATCTATCCATGGCCAGGATGAAGGTGCCGTAACAGGTACTGGAGGTCCGAACCCACGCATGTTGCAAAATGCGGGGATGAGCTGTGGATAGGGGTGAAAGGCTAAACAAACTCGGAGATAGCTGGTTCTCCCCGAAAACTATTTAGGTAGTGCCTCGAGCTAGACACTGATGGGGGTAAAGCACTGTTATGGCTAGGGGGTCATTGCGACTTACCAACCCATGGCAAACTAAGAATACCATCAAGTGGTTCCTCGGGAGACAGACAGCGGGTGCTAACGTCCGTTGTCAAGAGGGAAACAACCCAGACCGCCGGCTAAGGTCCCAAATGACAGATTAAGTGGTAAACGAAGTGGGAAGGCCCAGACAGCCAGGATGTTGGCTTAGAAGCAGCCATCATTTAAAGAAAGCGTAATAGCTCACTGGTCGAGTCGTCCTGCGCGGAAGATGTAACGGGGCTCAAATCTGTAACCGAAGCCGCGGATGCCGCAAGGCATGGTAGGGGAGCGTTCTGTAGGCCGAAGAAGGTGTATCGTAAGGTATGCTGGAGGTATCAGAAGTGCGAATGTTGACATGAGTAGCGATAAAGCGGGTGAAAAGCCCGCTCGCCGAAAGCCCAAGGTTTCCTACGCAACGTTCATCGGCGTAGGGTGAGTCGGCCCCTAAGGCGAGGCAGAAATGCGTAGTCGATGGGAAACGGGTTAATATTCCCGTACTTTGATTCAATGCGATGTGGGGACGGAGAAGGTTAGGTTAGCAAACTGTTGGAATAGTTTGTTCAAGCCGGTAGGTGTAAGACTTAGGCAAATCCGGGTCTTTTTAACACCGAGAAGTGATAACGAGTGTCTACGGACACGAAGTAACCGATACCACGCTTCCAGGAAAAGCCACTAAGCTTCAGTTGAATCAGAACCGTACCGCAAACCGACACAGGTGGGCAGGATGAGAATTCTAAGGCGCTTGAGAGAACTCGGGAGAAGGAACTCGGCAAATTGATACCGTAACTTCGGGAGAAGGTATACCCTCTAATGTTAAGGACTTGCTCCGTAAGCATAGGAGGGTCGCAGAGAATCGGTGGCTGCGACTGTTTATTAAAAACACAGCACTCTGCTAACACGAAAGTGGACGTATAGGGTGTGACGCCTGCCCGGTGCTGGAAGGTTAATTGAAGATGTTAGCGCATCGGATCGAAGCCCCAGTAAACGGCGGCCGTAACTATAACGGTCCTAAGGTAGCGAAATTCCTTGTCGGGTAAGTTCCGACCCGCACGAATGGCGTAACGATGGCCACACTGTCTCCTCCCGAGACTCAGCGAAGTTGAAGTGGTTGTGAAGATGCAATCTACCCGCTGCTAGACGGAAAGACCCCGTGAACCTTTACTGTAGCTTTGCATTGGACTTTGAAGTCACTTGTGTAGGATAGGTGGGAGGCTTAGAAGCAGGAACGCCAGTTCTTGTGGAGCCGTCCTTGAAATACCACCCTGGTGACTTTGAGGTTCTAACCCAGACCCGTAATCCGGGTCGGGGACCGTGCATGGTAGGCAGTTTGACTGGGGCGGTCTCCTCCCAAAGAGTAACGGAGGAGTTCGAAGGTTACCTAGGTCCGGTCGGAAATCGGACTGATAGTGCAATGGCAAAAGGTAGCTTAACTGCGAGACCGACAAGTCGAGCAGGTGCGAAAGCAGGACATAGTGATCCGGTGGTTCTGAATGGAAGGGCCATCGCTCAACGGATAAAAGGTACTCCGGGGATAACAGGCTGATTCCGCCCAAGAGTCCATATCGACGGCGGAGTTTGGCACCTCGATGTCGGCTCATCACATCCTGGGGCTGTAGTCGGTCCCAAGGGTATGGCTGTTCGCCATTTAAAGTGGTACGTGAGCTGGGTTTAAAACGTCGTGAGACAGTTTGGTCCCTATCTGCAGTGGGCGTTGGAAGTTTGACGGGGGCTGCTCCTAGTACGAGAGGACCGGAGTGGACGAACCTCTGGTGTACCGGTTGTGACGCCAGTCGCATCGCCGGGTAGCTAAGTTCGGAAGAGATAAGCGCTGAAAGCATCTAAGCGCGAAACTCGCCTGAAGATGAGACTTCCCTGAGGATTTAATCCTCCTAAAGAGCCGTTCGAGACCAGGACGTTGATAGGTCGGGTGTGGAAGCGCGGTAACGCGTGAAGCTGACCGATACTAATTGCTCGTGAGGCTTGACTCTATCATTTGAAGGACTTTGTATCCTTTGATGACAAAGCCTACATAGGACTTGTTCCGATATATTTCATCACAGTTGATTGCGGTTGGACAGGCAGATGCCTTCCGACCCCGGCTTTACCGATTTGACAGTTTTAGTCTGGCGGCCATAGCGGTTTGGTCCCACTCCTTCCCATCCCGAACAGGACAGTGAAACGAACCAGCGCCGATGATAGTGTGGATTCCCATGTGAAAGTAGGTCACTGCCAGGCACTTATTGCAAACCCCGCCCTTTAACGGCGGGGTTTTTGTTTGCGTGCAGGGACGGAAGCAAACCGGGGTCGGTGAGACAGGCTTGCCTGATACGGGTTTCTTGATTATGATGGCTCTCGTTTTTTTATTTTGATTGAAAGGTGAGTGATGAATCTGAAAAAATCTTTGTTCGGTCTTTTGGCGTATGCCGCAGCGGCTTTGGTTTCGGCTGCAGTCAACATCAATACGGCCACAGCGGAGGAGTTGAAGGCCCTGCCGGGTATCGGTCAGGCGAAGGCGCAGGCGATTGTGGATTACCGTAAGGAAAACGGTGCGTTCAAATCGGTGGACGATTTGAAAAAGGTCAAAGGAATAGGCGACGGTATTTTGGGCAAATTGAAGGATCAGGCAACGGTTGGTGCGGCTCCCGCCGCCAAACCGGCAAAACCGGCACAGGCCGCCGTCCCGGCCGCCAAAAAACCGTAAAAGCGCATAACACCATACCGTAAAGACAAAACCGGCCGGCAGACCAAATACTGCCGGCCGGTTTTACTGCGCCTGTCAAATACCGCCAATATAGGGATAAAACCGCTAAACGGCGGCAGTAAAGGATTGGACGTGGAGAAGGGTAGAAGATAGCGATGTAGTTCAGTATGGGTTGTGCGCCTTAGTGGAAGGGGCTGTACTAGATAAGCAGTCATGATAGACTGCAAAAATGAAGATAACCCATTGTAAACTAAAAAAGAGTATCCAAAAAAAACTCCTTCAATTTTTTGTACTCGAAGTTACCGCCCGTTCTGCTGCCGATTTATTGGGCATCCACCCCAATTCAGCAGCACTGTTTTACCGCAAAATTCGTGAAGTCATCAGCTACTATCTTTCATTGGAAGCTGACGCTGTTTTTGATGGCGCTGTCGAATTAGATGAAAGCTATTTCGGTGGGCATCGTAAAGGCAAACGGGGGCGCGGAGCAGCGGGAAAAGTGGCGGTATTTGGTATTCTTAAACGGGGTGGGAAGGTTTATACCGTGGTTGTTAAGAATGCCAAAATAGAAACCTTACTTCCTGTTATCACAAGAAAAATCATGCCTGACAGCATTGTTTATACCGATTGTTTAAGCAGCTATGACGTGTTGGATGTAAGTGGTTTTACCCACCACCGCATCAACCACAGCAAGCTGTTTGCCGACAGACAAAACCATATCAACGGCATTGAGAATTTTTGGAATCAGGCAAAACGGGTTCTGCGAAAATATAACGGAATTGACCGTAAATCTTTCCCTCTTTTCTTGAAAGAATGTGAGTTTCGTTTTAACTTTGGTACACCGTCCGAGCAGCTTAAAGTGCTGCGTCGGTGGTGTGAAATTTAGGGCTTATCTAGTACAGCCCCTAGTGGAATGCACAGGTTGTTAAGAATGCCACAAGACACGGCAACGCCACATGGTTTTTGATAATTTGTGAAAGCTGAGACATCATCATGCAGCCGAGAAGCGAGAGCTTGGGCAGCCGAAAAAGTGTAAACAACGCGACGATTTTCTACATCCCAAAGACAATTTTACAAACGAAGTGTAGGGCAGCAACAAATGGTTGAAATCTAAACGGTAAGACAAAACGCTCTGCCAAAGCGGAGGAATTCACGACAGCATCGCCAACCAAATTGGCCGCAGCTTCGCCTAAACCGGCAGTAACTTCAAATATGACGTTATCCACCACCTTGGCAAACGGTCTATTGTGATTAATGCACTGATGAGTCAAGATGCTCACATCCAACGTATTATAGCTACTCAGACAATCGGTATAAACAATGCAGTCCTGCATGATTTTCTTGTAATAACAGTCAGCAAGCTTTTTCTTTTGGATTTTTCGGCAACTAAGGTATAAGTCTTGCCGCCATGTTTGAGAATACCAAAGGCTGCTACTTTTCCTGCTGCTCTGCGATCACGTTTGCCTTTGCGCTTCCTGTCGAAATGGGCTTTTATCTAATTCGACGCACTATCGAAAACATCATCAGCTTCTAAGGAAAGATATAGCTGATAACTTCACGAATTAAAAATAATATATAAATATCAGTTATCTATCTATCTATCTATCTATCTATCTATCTATCTATCTATCTATCTATCTATCTATCTATCTATCTATCTATCTATCTATCTATCTATCTATCTATCTATCTATCTATCTATCTATCTATCTATCTATCCATCTATCTATCTATACGTTTATTTTGCTATTTGGAAATGCTATTATCGGAGTAGATGCGATTTTAAGGAAAAAATGTATGGACATACGACCCAATCTTATTTCTTATCCCGTGCGCAGCGAAATCAACCAGATTGAGCCGCGCCTGGATATTTTTTGGCAGGATCAATTGGCAGCGGTATTCGCCGCGCTCTCTCCTGAAGAGCGCATACAGGTTACCGAGCAGCTTCTTACGCCGAAAGAAATTTTTTGGGATGAGGATGAGGAAAAGTTTGTTTACCGCCCTGCCGTATCGGCAGGCGATTTGGCTGCGGGGGTGCAAGGCATTCCCCAGCATTTGGCAAACCTGATGCGTTTTCTCCAAGATATTCTCTATACACTGAAAGAGCTGGACGACGCGGGTAAAATTGCCGAGCTTTTAGAAAACGCGCTCGACAAAATCCAAGCTGTGCAAACCGAAAACAAACCCGATTGGCAGCGCGCCAAGCAGCGGCTGCACGCCAACTTTATCTGTGCGGCGGCCGAAGTGATCCGCGATAAAACCGATTGGGTCATTCCCGAAAACCGTCGAAATCTCAATTTTCCCGTTATCAAAACCTTTATCAACGAAGTGTTTCTGAAACAGCGGTTGCTCGGCCATTTGTTCCGTACCCTGCGCAACCGCCAGCTTGCCGAAATGCCCCATCCCCTGCTCAATACCTTTTTGTGCGAAGAGCAGAAAGTGCGCCAACTGGAAATCGTGCGTGCTTCCAAATATCTGTTTGCCATTGCCCCTACTGTCGAGACCGGCCTGAATCCGTTTGGTTTGCGCCGCTTTTTGCAGGAAGACCTGCTGTATTCGGACGACCAGTTTTTGCTCAACGGCACGGCGGTTAATACCGCGTTGCTGGCCAACGGCGATGAAGAAATCCAACGCCGTTTCAGGCAGCAGATTGCTGCGATTATTACCATTGAAGGCAAAGTCTCCCGTTTTATCATCGATCAGATGGAAAGTTTGGATAAATATCACGAAGAGTATCTGTTTCCGTTGCTGTTTCAGCCGTTTGATGCCAATCTCGTGCTGGACAAAGCCGTTGCCGCCCGTTTGCAGGAGTATGAGGATATGATGGAGGAAAATATCCTCCAACCGTTTAAAGCCATCGTCCGCCGAGCTTCCAATCAGGACGAGCTGAACTACCTGCAATTGGGTATGCGCCAGCTTTTTGGCAGCATAATTAGCGTATTCAAAGACTTCCAAACGCTTCCCGCCATACGCGGCAGCGAATTGGCCGAAGTTTTTCTCGGTAGGCTGGTGGCCTATACCGCTTTTTTGGAAAAACGCCGCGAAGATGTGTTTGTCCGTATGGACGACGACGAATGGGTGGCTGCCTGCAACCGGGCCAAACAAGTTGCGGCCGATTTTAAAAACCTTGCCAAAGAAAGCCTGCCGGATTATCGGGATCTGCAACGGAAGGCGGAGGAGACGGCCGCCAAAATCAGCGAGAATCCGTCTTTTTTCAACAAGCTGTTTAAAACAAACGAAAAAACCGCCGCCAAGCTGGCCGAAATCAAGCAGAAAATCCGCAAAACCGCCGCTGCCGTCCACGACAAGCTATACCGTTTCGCCAACGACGAACATCCGCAGCAGATTGTCAATTTGGAGTTTGACGAAGATCTGCCGGCTGCTTTGTCTGCGGGTTTCCACCGCTATGCGCTGCCTGCGGGCGAAAACGGCCTTACCGGGCTGCCGCTGCCCGTGGGTTTGGAGGAATCCAGGGCGAAATTTGATTTGGAACGCTTTGTGCGCCAGTTTGGCTGAACGTTTTCCTACGTACAAACACACAGGCCGTCTGAAAATCGTTTTCAGACGGCCTGTGTGTGTTTGCGTGATTACAGGTAAACCGTTTCGCCGTTGCGTCCCCGGCTTTCGCGGCTGAGCCAGTAGATGAAGTCGGGCATGATTTCGTCCAGTTCTCGGCGTTCGCTTTTGGACTCGCCTGGGTGGGTTTGTTCGCGCTGGGGCGAATTGACCGCGCCGGGAATGAGGACGTTGGCGCGCAGGTGCTCGAAGCGGCTCCATTCGTCGGCGATGCTGCCGGCCAGGTAGTTGAGGGCGGCTTTGGATGCGCCGAAGCCGCCCCAGTAGGCTTGGGGCTTGGCGGCATGGCTTTCGCCGACGAAGACGACAGACGCATCTTCCGACTGCATCAGCATGGGCAGGAAGGCGCGGGTCAGACCCATCGCGCCGACGGTGTTGATGCGGTATTGCTTGACCCAGGCGGCGACGGTTTGGCAGTCGAGGGGGGAGAGGGCGGTAAAGTAGTTTGCGCTGTGGACGATGCCGTCGAGGCGGCCTTCAGTGGCTTCGGCGATGGTGGCGGCGAGTTGGGCAAACTCGTTTTCTTCGGCGGTGAGCAGGTCGAAACAGACGGCAAAAGGCTCGGGCGAGCCGGCGGCAACGATTTCGTCATAGACTTTTTCCATACGCTTTTGGCGGCGGGCGACGAGGATGACGGTTGCGCCTTCGGCGGCGCAGTGGCGGGCGGCGGCCGCGCCTATGCCCTGCGATGCGCCGGTGATGAGGATGGTTTTGCCGTTGAGTCTGCCGGTCATGGTGTTTGCTCCTTGCTGTCGGTGGGTTGTCGGGCGCATGAGGCCGTCTGAAAAAAGGATGCGGACGGCCTTATGCGGCGGAATAGTGCCTCACGCGCCGCTGCCTGCTTTGAGCCGCTGCCAGAGGCGGGTTTGCAGTTTGACCGTTTCGCGCGATTTGGGCAGGACGATGAAACTTTTTTCCAGCACTTCCGGCCCGGGGAAAACCGAAGGCTCGGCAGCGAGAGCGGGATCCATCAGGTCGCGGGCGGCGGAGACGGATGGGGCGTAGCGGACGAAGCTGCCGTTTTTGGCGGCAATTTCGGGCTGCAGGGCGTAGCTGATGTATTTGTGGGCGTTCAGTACGTTGGCCGCGCCTGCGGGTATCATAAAGGAATCGATCCACAGGCCTACGCCGCTTTTGGGGGCGAGGACGAGGATGTCGGTGCCGTTGCCCGCTTCTTTGGCGCGGTTTTTGGCGATGTTCAGATCGCCGCCGTAGCCGACGGCGACGCAGAGGTTGCCTGCGGCCATGTCGTCGATGTAGCCGGAGGAGGTAAAGCGTTTGATGTCGGGACGCACTTTGGCCATCAGCGCGTTTGCCGCTTCGATGTCGGCGGGTTTTTCGCTGTTGGGGTCGAGGCCGAGGTAGTTGAGGGCGAGCGGATATTGTTCGGTGGGGCTGTCGAAGTAGCTGATGCCGCAGCTTTTGAGCTTGGCGGTGTATTCGGGCTTGAAGACCAGATCCCATTCGTTTTCGGGCAGCTCGTCGCTGTCGAGGGCGGCACGGACTTTGGCGGTATTGACGGCGAGGGTGTTGATGCCCCAGAAGTAGGGTACGGCGTATTGGTTGCCGGGATCGACGGCGGCCATTTTTTCGAGCAGGGAGGGGTCGATGCCGTTGTAGTTCGGAATCAGGCTTTTGTCGATTTTCAGATACGCGCCCGCTTTAATCTGGCGGCCTGCGTTGGAAAGGGAGGGCGCGGCGAGATCGTAGCCGGAATTGCCGGTAAGCAGCTTGGCTTCGAGGGCTTCGTTGCTGTCGTAGAAGTCGTAGCGCACTTTGATTTTTTCGGCGGCCTCGAAAGCGGCGACGGTGTCGGGATCGACATAGTCCGACCAGTTGAAAATATTGAGTTCGGAAGTGGCGGACGGGCGGGCGGGCTGCGCGTCCGCCGCACCCGCACTATCGGAGCGGTCTTGCGTGCCGCAGGCGGCCAGAAGGCACAGCAGCACGCTTGTCAGGATGGTTTTTTTCATGTGTGTGTTCCTTTGGAAAAACGGATGGTTTGTGGCGCGCATTAAACGGCAAAAGCCTATGGCACGCAAGATTCCGGAGCGGTTTTACAAACGTTTTTTAACAAATGCGACACTGCATGCGGCCCGGCCCGGATGCCCGTGTGCCGCCGCCTGCGGGCAGGCGGGCTTTCTTTTCAGACGGCCTGTAATATGGGAAAATCGCCCGATTGTAAAAATGAGCGAGGGCGCAGAACCATGTTGGACAGGGAAGGCTACCGCCCCAATGTCGGCATCATCTTGACCAACCGGCACAACCAGGTGTTTTGGGGCAAGCGGGTGCGCGAACACTCGTGGCAGTTTCCGCAGGGCGGCATCAAGCCGGGGGAGAGTCCGGAAACGGCGATGTACCGCGAACTTTTGGAAGAAGTCGGCCTGCTGCCGCACCATGTGAAAATCATCGGGCGTACGCGCGACTGGCTGCGTTACGAAGTGCCCGACGGCTGGGTGCGGCGCGAATGGCGCGGCTCATACCGTGGGCAGAAGCAGATCTGGTATCTGCTGCGGCTGGTCGGCCGTGAGAGCGACGTGCATTTGCGCGCCACCAGCCATCCCGAATTTGACGGCTGGCGTTGGCACGATTATTGGGCACCGATAGACGAGGTAATCGAGTTCAAACGCAGCGTGTACGAAGGCGCACTTTCGGAGCTGTCGCGTTTTTTGAAGAATTTGGAAACGCGTGAGGCGTTTCTGCTGCGCCGCCCGACGGAGTAGGGCTTTGCGCTTGGCAGGCCGTCTGAAAGCCGTGTAACACGGTTTTCAGACGGCCTTTCCACTACGGTGGGAGCGCGTGCGCCGCTGAGCGGCACTCTGCGTAGGATTCGGTAGAACAAACGCAGAGAAATATATAAGGCCGTCTGAAAAACATTTGTGCTTTTCAGACGGCCTATGCTGTTCGGTAGGGTGTGTGGCTTGCCACGCACGCGTTCTTTGTTTTGCAGACAGCCTTTCCGAATAATCTGCAAATCCGCGTGCGTCGCCTCGGGGCGACACACCCTACGCGGGGCCGGCAGATAAAGCAGAAGAGGCCGTCTGAAAGCGCAGCTTCAACGAAGTTAAAACCGAAAAATCCGCCGCAAACCTGCTCCCTCTCCTGCGCTTGCGCGGGGAGGGTCGGGGAGGGGGTGGCGGTTTGCCAAACCGCTTTCCCGCCCGCCAGCGCAGCCGAAGCGGCAACAGCCCCCACCCTAACCCTCCCCCGCAGGCGGGAGAGGGAATCAAGGCCGTCTGAAAATATTTGTTTTTCAGACGGCCTTTTTTGCCGTGCGGCGTTTCCGCGCTACAATCTGCCGCAGATGCTTCCTTTGTGAGGGCGATATGAAATACATCCTGTTTTTTGCTGCCGCGCTGCTTGGCGCGGTGTACGGCGAAACGGTAGCCGGCCTGCTGGCGGGCGCGGTGTTGTGGCTGGCCGTACACCATATATCTTGGAAAGAACGGGCGGGCGGACGCGGAGAGGAGTTGGCCGCGCTGCGGCGCGAGGTGGACGATTTGCGGCAGCGGGTGGCGGCGTTGGAGGGTGTGCGGCCGGTGCAGCCCGGGTTGGGCGGAGGGCTTCCTGCCGGCAATGCCGGGCGGGAGGAAGCGTCTGCGCCGCCGCCGTCTGTGCCGCAGGAAAGACCGCCTGTTTCCCTGCCTGCCGCCGCTGGGGAGCTGCCTGCGTCCGTGTCTGAACATGCCGTTTGCACGCAGGAAAACATTCCCGCCGCGCAGGAGCCGTCTGCGCCCGATTCCCCTCCTGCTTCCGCTTTGGCGCGGATGCGGGGGGCGCGGGAGCGGAAGCATTCGGACGGCAGTTTGCAGACGGCTTCCGTATCCGGACATCGGGACGGTGCGGCATTGGCGGAAAACGATAGGCCGTCTGAAAACGCAGGCGGGGACGGGGCGCAGTATGCGGCAAATCCGTTGGCGGCATGGTTTGTACGCAATCCGCTGCTGAAAGCGGGTGTGGTGGTGCTGTTTCTCGGCCTGGCTTTTCTGCTGCGCTATGCGTCGGAACGGGTGGATGTTCCCGTGGGCTTGCGTTATCTGGGGGTGGCGGGCGCGGGTTTGGCCGCTGCGTTTGCGGGATGGCGGCTGCAACGCCGCCGCCGCGAATACGGCCTGGTGCTGGAAGGCTTCGGCATTGCGGTGATGTACCTCACCGCGCTGGCGGCTTTGAAGCTGCATCCGCTGCTGCCTGCGCCGGCGGTGTTTGCGGTGATGGTGGGGCTGGTGGCTTGTGCGGCGGTGTTGGCGGTGAAACAGGATGCGCAGCCGATGGCGCAGGCCGCGCTTGCGGGCGGTTTGGCCGCGCCGCTGCTGGTATCCGACGGCAGCGGACAGTATCTGGTGCTGTTTTCCTATCTCGCGCTGCTGAATGCGGGTGTGGCGTTTGCCGCGTGGTTTAAGGCGTGGCGGCCGCTGAACCTGACCGGTTTTGCCGGCACGTTTCTGATTGCGGCGGCTTGGGGGATGCGGGATTACGCGCCGCCGCTGTTTGCTTCCGTCGAGCCGTTTTTGCTCTACCACTGGCTGCTGTACACGCTTATCGCCTTTCTGTTTGCCCGCCGCCGTCTGTCGGACAGGGCGGAAGAAGGCGTGCCGCCGCTGGCCGACAATGCCGCGCTGGACGAAATCGCCGCCCGCATCGCGGCGTACGGGATGCGTGTGCACCTGCTCGACCATACGCTGCTGTTCGGTACGGCGGTTGCGGCTTTTGCCCTGCAATGGGCGATGACGGTGCATCTGCCGTATGGCGCGGGCTGGTCGGCTTTGGGTTTTGCCGCCGTGTATGCCTGTGCCGCGCTGCTTTTGCGGGGCAGGGAGCCGCTGCGTGTGTTGCGGCAGGCGTTTGCCGCGCTGGCTCTGGCGTTTGCCACGCTGGCGGTGCCGCTGTTTTTCGACGGCGCGGATACGGCTTCGCTGTGGACGCTGGAAGCCGTGCTGTTTTATTACATGGGTTTGCGGCAGCGGCTGCCGCAGCTGCGCCTGTTTGCGCTGGCGGTGTATCTGTCGGCGGCGGTGGCGCAGCTTTGGAGCTACCACTGGGGCGCGGGTCTTTCAGACGGCCTGATACAGGGTTCGCGTACCGGCACGCTGCTGGCGGCGGGCGGCGGGATGCTGCCGTATGTTTTGTGGGCGCACCTGCGCCGCGAAGCCCCGGCATATTGGGAACGCGTTTTTCAGACGGCCTCTCTGGCTGCCGCGCTGTTTTACGCCTCGCTGCTGCCGCTGCTGCTGTTTTCGTCGGCCAAAGCCCTGATCACGGCCTACACGCTGCTGGCTCTGGCGTGGGCGGTGTGCCGTTCCCGCCTGGGGCAGGCCGTGTTTGCCGTTTTTTCGCTGCTGTGTGCGCTGGCTCTGCCTTTGACTCACTTGCGGCAGCCTTTCTGCTGCGCGGCTTGGGTGTCCCGCTACGGGCAAACCGCGCTGCCGCCTGTCGAAGCGGCGCATTACCTGCTGCTTGCCGCTTTGGCCGCCGCCGCCGCGTGGCTGCTGTCGCAGCCGCAGCAGCGGCCTGCGCGGGCGGCGGCACGGGCGGGTTCGGTTGTGTTTCTGATTGCGCTGGTGCTGGCGGACACCGCATGGCGCGGCGCGTTGCGGCCGTCTGAAAACGCCGTGATGTGGCTGCATCCTCTGCTGCTGCTGCCGCCTTTCGTGTATGCCGCCCGCCGCCTGTGCTGGCGCGGGGCGCAGCGTATCCTGCTTGCCGCCGCCTTCCTCTTTGCTTTGCGGTTGGCGGGGGAGGATTTCCGTGCCGCGCCGCTTGCCGCGTGGGCGGTTCTCGCCGCACAAACCGTGCTGATGTTTTGGCAGCTTGACGGCGGCAAAAGCGGGGCAAACGGCACGTCCCGCCGCATTCCGCACGCCGCCGCGCTGCTGTTGTTTGCCCTGTTGTGGCAGCAGCTCGTTTTTCAGACGGCCTCTTTGCGGCTTGACGGCGTGTGGCTGCAATTGTCCCGGCTGGCCGTGCCGGCGGCCTATCTCCTGCTGCTGCAAACCGGCCTGCCGCTGTTCAGACGGCATCCCGCCGTATACCGCACTTTCGGCGGCGCGCTGTGCGCTTTGGCCGCAGCCGTGTGGCTGGTGTGGGCAAACGTGTCCGCGCCCCATCCGCCCGCGCCGCTGCCCTATCTGCCCCTGCTCAACCCGCTGGAAGCCGCCGCCGCCTTTGTGCTGTGGTACGGCTTCCGCGCCCTGACGCGCACCGGCTGGAACGGGAAAGCACGGCGGCGCGGTTTCTACGCCCTTTGCTCTGCCGCCTTCCTCACCATCAGCGCGGGCGTGATGCGTCTTTGGCATTTCTACGGCGGTATCGCCTGGAATGCCGACGCGCTGCTGCATTCGCTCGGCGTGCAGGCTGCTTTGTCCGTGGTGTGGGCGGCCACGGCCATTGTGATGATGGTGTCGGGCAACCGCAGCGGCAGCCGCCTGCGCTGGATGGCGGGCGCGGTGCTGATGGGCGTGGTGGTCGTCAAACTGTTTTTGGTGGAGCTGGGCGGCAGCGGCGGCATCGAACGCATCGTTTCCTTTATTATTGTCGGCCTGCTGCTGCTGATTGTCGGCTGGGCCGCGCCCGTGCCGCCCCGCGAAAGCGAAAGGAAAAACCATGGATAAACCGCTTGCCGTCGTCCCCGTATCCGCCTTGGACGACAATTATGTCTGGCTGCTTGCGCCGGCACCGCCCTTTCATGCAGACGGGAGCGGCGGCCAAGCCGCCTGCGTCGATCCGGGCGAAGCCGCCCCCGTGCTGGCATACCTGCACGCGCACGGCCTGACGCTGGCGCAAATCTGGATCACCCACCACCACCGCGACCACACCGGCGGCATTGCGGAGCTCAAACGCCGCTTTCCCGCCTGCACCGTTTACGGCGGCAGCGGCATCGATGAGGCCGACATTACGGTAGGGGAGGGCGGCCGCATCCGCTTTGCCGGCCGCACCGTCCGCGTCTGGCACATTCCCGGCCACACCGACGGCCACCTTGCCTATCTGCTGGAAGAGGGCGGGCGCACATACGTTTTCTGCGGCGACACCCTGTTTTCCGCCGGCTGCGGGCGCGTCTTTACCGGCACGCCGCAGCAGCTCGCCGCCTCCTGCCGCCGTCTCGGCAGCCTGCCGGACGACACCCTTGTTTTTCCCGCCCACGAATACACCGCCGCCAACCTCGCCTTCGCCGCTTTCATCGAGCCGGACAACCCCGACACCGCCGCTGCGCGGCAGCAGGCCGCCCGTACGCCCACCCTGCCCGTTACCCTCGCACACGAGCGGCGGATCAATCCCTTCCTGCGCACCGCCGAACCCGCCGTCGCCCGCCGCGCCGCCGAGCTTGCGGGGCGCGTCCTGCCCGACGAAACCGCCGTTTTTACCGCGCTGCGCGAATTGAAAAACGGGTTTTGAAACGGGGCAGACGGCTGGCGAACCGTTGCCGTCCGCACAGATAGCGGGTTGGCACGGACACGGCGGCGGCAAAGCGGCCATACCGCCTGCGTACGGGTCGGCCTGTTGCCCGTTCCGCCCGCGCCTGCCGCAAAGCAGCCTGCCCTTTTGCGGCAAAGAGGCCGTCTGAAAAGCAGCTTTTATGTTTTTCAGACGGCCTCTGCCGTTAGGATGGGGCGTGCCGCTCCGCCGTGCGGCCTGCGGATATTGTGCGCGGCCTGCGCAACGGAAAACGAGGCCGTTTGCAGGCATGGATGCGGCCTGTCCGAAAGGCAGTTTTGCGTTTTTCAGACGGCCTTTCCGCTGCGGCGGAGTGCGTGCGCCGCCTTTGGACGCTACATCCTGCCTGTCATGCAGGCAGCGCAACGGATGTTTTTTTATTTGGTTTGTCATCGGCAAAGAGGCCGTCTGAAAACGCATGGCACGTTTTCAGACGGCCTCTTTGCTTTCCGCCGCGCCGCCCTCGGCTATAATCCGCCGTTTTCCGACAAGGCGTTTCAGCTATGGACACACGACACACCGCCGCGCGGGAGTTGCGGCGCGGCATGAAAGACAGCATCCCCATCATCATCGGCCTGCTGCCCTTTGCCCTGATTTTGGGCATACAGGGGGCGCAGAAAGGCATGAGCGTGTTGGAAATGCCACTGATGGCGGGGCTGAACTTTGCCGGCGGCTCGGAGTTTGCCGCCGTCGGTTTGTGGAACAAACCCCTGCCGATACTGCTGATTGTCGGCGTTACCTTTATGATCAATACGCGCCATATCCTGATGGGGGCGGCATTTGCGCCCTATATCCGCCATCTGCCGCTGCGCCGCCTGCTGCCCGCGCTGTTTCTGATGACCGACGAGAGCTGGGCGATGGCGATGGCCGACATCCGCAAACGCAAAGAAGCGGGGCTGCCGCTGTTCAGCCTGCACTACTATATGGGCGTGTGCATGACGCTGTATGTGGTGTGGGTGGCCGCCTCGGCGGCGGGGGCGGCAATCGGGCCGGTGTTGGGCGACGTGTCGGCGTGGGGCTTCGGTATGGCGTTTCCCGCCGTGTTCCTGGTATTGCTGCGCGGGATGTGGAAGGGCTGGAAACCCGCGCTGCCGTGGTTTGCCAGCCTGGCCGCCGCAGTATTGGTTTACCGCACGGCAGGCGGGGCGTGGTATGTGCCGGCGGGTGCGGCGGCAGGGCTGCTGACCGCCTTTTTCACGGCGGGAGGAGACGAAGCATGATTTCGTGGGATTCGCTGCTGACGATATTGGGGATGCTGGCGGTTACTTACGCCACGCGGCTGATGGGTTTTTTCGCGCTGCGCAACCGCACTTTGGGCAGGCGTGCGGCAAAGGTCATGGATGCCGCGCCCGGCTGCGTGCTGGTGGCGGTGATTGCCCCGTATTTCGCGTCGGACAAGCCGCACGAGCTGGCTGCCGTTGCGGTGGCGGTGCTGGCCGCCTGCCGCCTGCCCATGCTGCCGACGGTGCTGCTGGCGGTGGGAACGGCGGGTCTGCTGGGTTTGCTGGCGGCTTAGGGGCGGCTTGCGGGCGGCACGGCCGTGCGGTTTGACGCATATTTTTCCCAAACCCTGCCGGCAGGGTTTGCTTACGCGCCCTGCAAATCCCATTCGGGTAGGACGGCCGGCACGAAGCCGCCCAAAGGATGTACGCCCGCCTGCCGTTTCATTAAAACGGCTGCGTACACCAAAGCTGCGGCAGGCCAGCCGTTTTTCTGCGGCGTGTCCGGCTGCGCGGCCAGCGGCCAGCAGACCAGCCATTCGGTTTGCACCGCTTCAAAGCCGGCATCCTGCCACAAGGTTTTCAGACGGCCTATCGCTATGCAGTTTTCCTGATTGGGAAAAGACTTGCGCTCGCTGCGGTAGAGCAGCCGCCACACCGAATGCGGGTTGAAGCCGCTCAATACCAGCCGGCCTTCCGCCGCCAAAACGCGGTATGCCTCGCGCAGAACGCCCTCGCGGCAGGGCGTTTCCAGGCCGTGCGGCAGCAGCAGCAGATCCATGCTGTTTGCGGCAAAGGGCAGCGCGTCTGCGGCCATGATGCAGTCTCTGCCCGCCCGCACCGCCGCGCCGTGCGTCGGATTCCATTGCGGCATACCGAGCTGTAAGGCCGTCTGAAAATACGCAGCAGCCGCCGTGCGGCGGAAAAAATCCTGTTCGCACACGGACGTATGCATCCCGACGCTACCGCAGTCAAACCAAGAAAGCCGTTCCGTATCCATAGCCTTGTTTCCCTGTAAAAAAACGACAAATGCTTATTTTGCCCACGCGTTTTACCTTTGCAAAGCGGTGTTGCAAACAGACAAACGGTTTAACATGTTGAAAAATTTTACACTTGAATAACCTTGACGCGTTTGCGGGTATCAAGTTAGTATGCGCCGCTGTTATCCAGCTGAAAACTAAAAATATGTCTTCGATAAAAACCCTTGCAGTAGCCATTACGGGGCTGTCTGTCTTCTCTGCCGCCTACGGCCAGAGCCATCAGAACAACAATTACAGCAAGAGCCAAATCGGCATGGCGCTGATGCGCGCCAACACCGTCTCCCTCGACCACGGAAAAATCAAACACGGCCACAACAGCATTTGGGCGCATCTGCGCAGCGATTTCCGCATGGCCGAAGTCAATCCGGAACTGGTCCGCCGCCACGAAAGCAAATTCGCTTCGTCCGCTGCCTACTTCAACCGCACCATCGAGCGCAGCCGTCCCTATATGTACCACATCAGCCGCGAAGTCGCCAAACGCAATATGCCGGCCGAAATCGCCCTGCTGCCCTTTATCGAAAGCGCATTCGTTACCAAGGCCAAATCGAATGTGGGCGCGTCCGGCCTGTGGCAGTTTATGCCCGCCACCGGCCGCCACTACGGCCTCGAGCAAACCCCGCTTTACGACGGCCGCCACGACGTATATGCCGCCACCGATGCGGCGCTGAACTACCTGGAATACCTGCACGGCCTCTTCGGCGACTGGTCTCTCGCGCTGGCCGCCTACAACTGGGGTGAGGGCAATGTCGGCCGCGCCGTCAACCGCGCCCGGGCGCAGGGCTTGGAGCCGGTTTACGAAAACCTCAAAATGCCTGCCGAAACGCGCAACTACGTCCCCAAACTTCTGGCGGTGCGCAACATAGTCAGCAATCCCGAATACTTCGGTATGCGTTTTTCCGACATCGACAACAAACCGTTTTTCAAAGCCGTCGACATCGACCAGCCCATTGACCTGAATGCCGCCGTACGCCTTGCCGGCATCAGCCGCAGCGAATTTGACGCACTCAATCCCGCATTCAAATCCCCCGTTTACATTCCCAAGCTCGGCCGCAAACTGCTTCTGCCCGCTTCCGCCGCAGCCGATTTCGAGCGCAACTACAAAAAAGCCGACCGCGCCACGCTGCTTTCTTGGGACGTGTACACCCCCTATGCCAACACCACCCTTTCGTCCATCGCCGCCGAAACCGGCATGAACATCGCCGAACTCAAACGCCTGAACGGCCTGAGCAGGGACAGCATCGCCGCAGGCCGCAGCATTTTGGTGGCGAAAAACAGCTTCGGCGGCAAAGGCGGCGACGCGCTGACCAATTTCATCGCCTTGGACAAAGATCTCAATCCGAACGACAACAAGCTGCAAAGCGTACCCGAAATGGGCGTTGCCACCGCCGTAGCCAGCGCACAGCCCGGCCTGACCGCACCGCCGCGTCCCGTCAATACGCCGCTCCAACTGCCGCAGGCCGCCGTGGCCGCGCAGCAGCCTGCCGCGCGTACGGATGCCGTTCAGACGGCCTCAAACCAAACCACTCTGCCGCTGGACAGGCCGGAGCCTTCCGTACCTGCGGCGTTTGCCGCCCTGCCTGACGATCTGACGGTAAAATCTGCCATAGAGACTGCCGTACCCGCACCGGCGCAGGCCGCAGCGCAAACACAAATGTCCGCACAGCCTGCCGCAGCAGCCAACGACGGCAGCGACCGCCTGATGG
Organism: Kingella potus; assembly: GCF_900451175.1. NCBI lineage: Bacteria > Pseudomonadati > Pseudomonadota > Betaproteobacteria > Neisseriales > Neisseriaceae > Kingella > Kingella potus. The sequence goes on along the minus strand of NZ_UGJJ01000003.1, from coordinate 361,015 downwards.
ATTTCGTCCGCCAATCCGCGCCTGCCGCACAAACCGCAGCCGCGCCCGCCACGGCGGCGACACAGGCCGAAATCCTCGCGCTGGCCGAAGCCACCGCCCGCGAAGCCGCCGAACGCAGCCGCCAAGCCAAGCAGGTTGCCGAACGCGCAAGGCAGAAGAAACCGGCCGCTCTGGCAGCCGCCAAGCCCGCCACACATAAAGTCGCCCACGGCGATACCCTGTTCAATATCGCCAAACGTTACGACATGAATGTTGCCGATCTTGTTGCCGGTAACGGCATCAAAGGCAACACCATCCACGAAGGCCAGATATTGAAAGTGGCCGCTGTCGGCGCGGCAAAAAGCAGGGCGGGGCAAAGCAGCATCCGTCAGGTATCCTACACCGTCCGCCAGGGCGACACCCTGGCCGGAATTGCCCGCCGCTTCAATGTCGATGTCAAAGACGTGCGCCGCTGGAACAAAAACAGCACCGTTCTCAAGCCCGGCCAGAGCATCAGACTGCAAGGCAGCTAATACTGTTTTTCCCTTTTCAGACGGCCTGTATTACCGACAGGCCGTCTGAAAAGCATTTTGCAACCCCGCAACGCATTACGCGTACAAAGGAGCAGGCATGGCACACGCAGCCCCCGAAATCTTCAAAGCCTACGACATACGCGGCATCGTCGGGCAAACCCTCACCGGACACACCGCCTACCTCATCGGCCGCGCCATCGCCGCCCGCGCCGCTGCCCGAGGCATACGCAGCATCGCCGTCGGCCGCGACGGCAGGCTGAGCGGTGCGGAACTGGCCGCCGCCCTTTGTCGGGGTCTGACCGACAGCGGTATCGGCGTAACCGATACCGGCGCAGTTGCCACCCCCATGCTTTATTTTGCCGCCGTCAGCGAATGCGGCGGCAGCGGCATCATGATTACCGGCAGCCACAACCCGCCCGACTACAACGGTTTCAAAATCATGCTCGGTGGGGAAACCCTTGCCGGCGAAGCCATACAGCAGCTCCGTGCCGCCATTGAAACCGAAGCCTTCGTAAACGGCAGTGGCAGCGTCCGTACCCTGGACATCGCCGCAGCCTACCGCGACGCCGTTGTCTCGCACATCAAGCTCGCCCGTCCGATGACCGTCGCTATCGACGCGGGCAACGGCATCGCCGGAGCCTATGCCGGCGGTCTCTACCGCGCACTCGGCTGCGAAGTGCAGGAGCTTTTCTGCGATGTGGACGGACATTTTCCCAACCACCATCCCGATCCAGCCAAACCCGAAAATCTGCGCGACCTTATCGCCGCCGTGCAAAACGGCCCGGCCGAAATCGGCCTTGCCTTCGACGGCGACGGCGACCGGCTCGGAGTCGTTACCAAAAGCGGCAGCATCATCTACCCCGACCGCCAGCTTATGCTGTTTGCCCGCGACGTTTTGAGCCGCAACCCGCAGGCCAAAGTCATTTACGATGTCAAATCCACCCGTCTGCTCGCCCCGTGGATACGCCGCCACGGCGGAGAACCTGTTATGGAAAAAACCGGCCACAGCTTCATCAAAGCCGCCATGAAGCGCAGCGGCGCATTGCTGGCCGGCGAAATGAGCGGCCACACTTTCTTTAAGGAACGCTGGTACGGCTTCGACGACGGCATGTATGCCGGTGCGCGCCTGCTCGAAATTCTCGCCCGCAGCGGCAACCCCGCCGTCGAACTCGACAGCCTGCCGCAGGCCGCCTCCACGCCCGAAATCAACATTGCCCTGCCTGCCGGAGCAGACGGCAGTCAAACCGTGGCCGAAATCGCCGCTTCCGCCCGTTTTGACGGCGCACGGGAAACCATCACCATCGACGGCCTGCGCGTCGAATATCCCGACGGTTTCGGCCTTATCCGCGCCTCCAATACCACGCCCGTCCTCGTCCTGCGTTTCGAGGGCGACACACCCGCCGCCCTCGAACGCATCCGCGCACAATTCCGCAACGCCCTCGCCGTCAAGCCCGAACTGGTCTGGCCGCAGTAGTGGCAAGAACGGAGACACATTCTCCGAAGCCATACTCCGACCGCAAAAGACGTACATTTTATGCCGCCGAAAAAGGCCGTCTGAAAACCGTAAAACAGTTTTCAGACGGCCTGTTGCCTTTCGGGTAGGGCGTACTGCCGCAGCAGCGCACGCGTTCTTCGTTTCGCAACAGATTTTTTTGCCGCAGGTTTTCAGGCGTGTTTCTGTGAACAAAAAGGCCGTCTGAAAACCGTAAAACAGTTTTCAGACGGCCTGTTGCCTTTCGGGCAGGGTGTGCCGCCGCAGCGGCGTACGCGTTCTTCGTTTCACAACGGATTTTCCCGCAGCAGGTTTTAGATATGCCTTGCAGGCAAAAAGGCCGTCTGAAAACCGTTTCTGCCTGCGCCGAAACTGCGTTTTCAGACGGCCTATTACGCTGCTTTTTTACGCACCATTTTACCCGCCACGCCTAGCGGGGCAGGCAGCCCTCGTTTTGGTAGAGCGTAAACAGCGGCACGCCCGCATCGCGGATGCGCTGTCCGCCCGGCAGATCGGTAAACTCCAAAATCGCCGCCGCCTCCACGACATTGCCGCCGAGCCGGCGTATCAGCTCCGCCCCCGCCGACATCGTGCCGCCTGTGGCCACCAAATCGTCCACCAGCAATACCTGTGCGCCGGGTTCGAGCGCGTCGGTGTGGATTTCCACCACAGCTTCGCCGTATTCCAGCGCGTATTTCTGCGACACGGTGTGAAACGGCAGCTTGCCTTTTTTGCGTATGGGGATAAAGCCGACATTGAGCTGGTAGGCCAAAGCCGCACCAATGATGAAGCCGCGCGCGTCCAAGCCCGCCACCGCGTCGATTTTCTGCCCCATATAGCGGTATACCAAAAGATCGACCAGCAGGCGGAAATACTGCGGGCTTTGCAGAATCGGCGTAATGTCGTGAAACAAAATGCCTTTCTCCGGCCAGTCGGGTATTTTGCGCATTTTTTCAAACAGGGCTTCCACGCCCATCACTTCGGGATGAACCAGCATTGCGGTGTCCTTACGGTAAAAAGCAAAAAACGCATTTTAACAAATTTTCTATTCCACAGCGGTTGCGCTATAATCCGAAGCCTTGATTCTCCGCGTTTTCCGCATCATGACCGCAAAAACCCCCGGCAATATCTTCATCATCTCCGCCGCCTCCGGCACCGGCAAAACCACCCTGGTTTCCCGCCTGCTCAGCGTCCATGCCGATGTGCGCGTGTCCGTATCGCACACTACCCGCACCCCGCGCGAGGGCGAGCGGCACGGCGAACACTACTATTTCGTCGGCACGGCCGAATTTGAAGACATGATCGGCAGCGGCGGCTTTCTCGAGCACGCCAACGTGTTCGGCAACTATTACGGCACCAGCATGGCAGGCCTGAAAGCCCTGCAAAACCAAGGCTTCGATGTCATACTGGAAATCGACGTGCAGGGAGCAGCCCAAGTGCGCCGCGCCCTGCCCGAAGCCGTCAGCATCTTCATTCTGCCGCCGAGTTTTTCCGTTTTGGCCGAACGCCTGCGCGGACGCGGCACAGACAGCGGGCAAGTCATCGAAAGCCGGCTGCGGCAGGCACGCGGCGAAATCGAGCAGTCGCTCCTGTTCGACTACATCGTCGTCAACCGCGACCTGCCCACGGCCGAAGCCCAGCTCTCCGCCATTATCCGCGCCCGCAGGCAGACCCGGGGGCAGCAGCAGAAATTCATCGAAGAGCTGCTTTCCGAACAATTCTGAACCACACCAACCCCATCGTTAAAAGGAACAAACCCATGGCACGAATCACCGTAGAAGACTGCTCCGACAAAATCCCCAACCATTTCGACCTGACACTCGCCGCCGCCCGCCGCGCCCGCCAGCTTGAAAACGGCACCATGCCGCTGGTGGACGACGTACGCCACGACAAGCCCACAGTTACCGCGCTGCGCGAAATCGCCGCAGGCGAAGTAACTGCTGACATCCTCAACCGCAGCAAATAGATTTCCGACAGGCCGTCTGAAAATGTCTGCCCCCGCCCCCGCCGCCCCCTACGACCCGCTTACCGCCGAAGCACGCGCCCTGCTTTTTCAGACGGCCTCCTACCTGCCCGACGAAGATTTGCAGCGGCTGGAGCAGGCCTGCGCCTACGCCTTTGCCGCCCACGACGGCCAGACGCGCAAAAGCGGCGAGCCATATATTACCCATCCGATTGCCGTCGCCACCGAGCTGGCAAAATGGCATATGGACATCCAAACCCTCAGCGCGGGGCTGATGCACGACGTATTGGAAGACACGGGCACAACCAAAGAAGAAATGGCGGCCACATTCGGCGAAGCCATTGCCGATATGGTGGACGGCCTCTCCAAGCTGGAAAAACTCAAATACGACGACCAAACCGAGCATCAGGCCGAAAGTTTCCGCAAACTGATTCTGGCGATGACCAAAGACATGCGTGTCATCATCGTCAAACTGTCCGACCGTCTGCACAATATGCGCACGCTCGGCTCGATGCGTCCGGAAAAACGCCGCCGCATCTCGCAGGAAACGCTGGAAATCTACGCCCCGATTGCCAACCGCATCGGCCTGAACCCCGTCTACCGCGAATTGCAGGATCTCGCCTTCCAAAACATCCGCCCCGCCCGCTACCGCACCCTGCAAAAAGCCATGCACAACTTCCGCCGCAACCGCCGCGACATCGTCGGCAAAGTGCTGGCTGCGTTCGGACAGAGGCTGGTGGGCGCGAACATCGAAGCGCAAATCAAAGGACGCGAAAAAAACCTGTACAGCATCCATCAGAAAATGCGCAACAAACACCTGCGTTTTGAAGAAGTAACGGACATTTACGGCTTCCGCGTCATTACCAACAGCATCCCCGCCTGCTACGCCGCACTCGGCGCGCTGCACAACCTCTACCAGCCCAAGCCGGGCAAATTCAAAGACTACATCGCCATCCCGAAAAGCAACGGCTACCAAAGCCTGCACACCACGCTTACCGGCCCGCACGGCCTGCCGATAGAAGTCCAAATCCGCACCCGCGAAATGAATGCCGTTGCCGAAAGCGGCATTGCCAGCCATTGGGCATACAAATCCGGCGACGACAGTCCCGACCAAGCCACACTCAACGCCAACAAATGGCTGCAAAACATCCTCGATTTGCAGGCGCGTTCGTCCAATGCCGTCGAATTTCTCGAACACGTCAAAGTCGATCTCTTCCCCAGCGAAGTCTATATTTTTACCCCGAAAGGCCGCATCCTCGTCCTGCCCGAAGGCGCGACCCCGATCGATTTCGCCTATGCCGTACACACCGATGTCGGCAACCGCACCGTTGCCGCCCGCATCAACAACACCGCCATGCCCCTGCGCACGCCGCTGAAAACCGGCGATACCGTCGAAATCGTTACCTCGCCCACAGCCCGCCCCAATACCGCCTGGCTCGACTTTGCCGTGTCCGGCCGCGCCCGCAGCGCAATCCGCAGCTATATCAAAAACATGAACCGCCGCGATGCCGTGCAGCTCGGCGAGAGCCTGCTGCAAAAAGCCCTGTCCAGCCTGCTGCCGCGCGACGTACTGCTGTCGGAAGAACTCAAAGAAGCCTACCTCGCCGACCTCACCGAAAAACAAACCAGCTTTGAAGACGTGCTGTACAGCGTCGGCATGGGACACACCCTGCCCGTTTCCGTTGCCATGCATATTGCCGCACTGGCGGGCGAACACCTCGGCGGCGAAGTGCGCCTCAGCCCGCTCAAAATCAGCGGCAACGAAACCGGCCGCGTCCATCTCGGCCCCTGCTGCAACCCCATTCCCGGCGATACCGTACGCGCCGTCCTCATCAAAGACCAGGGCATCATCATCCACCGCGAAAACTGCCCGAACCTGCTCAAAACCGACCACGACCAGCAGCTTGATGCCGACTGGGAAGCCATAGGCGGGCAAACCTACCACACCTCGCTGCTCGTTGCCTCGCAAGACAGCCACGGTCTGCTGGCGGCCATGGCACTGGCCATGTCGGAACAGGGCGCGGACATCGAAGCCGTGGAAACACCCTCGCAGAGCCGCCCGGGTACGGAAGGCTTTATCGAATTTAAATTCCGCATCAAAACCAAAGACCTGAACCAATTAAACAACATCATCCAAGCCCTGAACGGCATCCCCCAAGTACGGCGGGTAACACGGATTTGATTGCCGCAGGAAATCAAAAGGCCGTCTGAAAATTATTTTTTCAGACGGCCTTTTACCGTTGGGGCAGGGTGTGCGACCCAAGCGGCACACGTTTGAGCATTCGGACACCGAGTCCGCCTGAACGTCCAAGCCGCGTGCGTGGCTGTGCCACACACCCTACACAGGCTGTCAGCACGAAACCAAGTAAGAGGCCGTCTGAAAAACTGTTTTTCAGACGGCCTGTTTGTCCGTTTTGCCAACCGCAGGGCGTGCCGCCCAAGCGGCGCACGCGTTTTGGATTGGGAGCTTGTTTGCGGGCATGGGTAACGCGAGGCTGCGGGTAACGCGGAACCGAATGCGGTACAAACAAACAGGCCGTCTGAAAACCGTTTCGGCTTCGCGGAAGCTGTGTTTTCAGACGGCCTTTTGCCGTTGGGGCAGGGTGTGCCGCGAACTCGGCGCACACGTTTGAGCATTTGGACACCGAGGCCGTCTGAACGTCCAAGCCGTGTGCGTGGCTGTGCCACACACCCTACACAGGCCGCTAGCACGAAACCAAGTAAGAGGCCGTCTGAAAAACTGTTTTTCAGACGGCCTGTTACTTGCTTTTTATCTGCCGAAACACGCAAAACAGCGTGCGGCGTACCTAAACACATTGTTCCCACCACACATTGCCGTGGTAAGTGTCGCCGCCCAAACGGTAACGGCGGCGGCAGCGGGTGCATTCGAAGCAGAGAAACAGCGTGTCATACCAGCCGAAACAATCTCCGCCGCTTCCCAATGTGCGGCATTCTTCGAGCGAATTGCCCCATTGCGGATCGGCTTCTTTGCCCATGTCGCGCAAAACGCCTGCGGCGACCGCTTCGGCGGCGCGGTGCATGGTGTGCTGCAAATGCGCCGCGCCGTCCATTTTGACGCGCTGTTTAAATGCGGCACATTGCGGACACGGTGCGCCTTTGCCGGCAAAAACGGGCATAATTTTCCCTTTTGCTGTGTGTGGGGACGGATACGGACATTCGCCCGGCGGCTTTTCAGACGGCCTGCCGTGTTCGGCTGCGGGGTAATGTCCGCCAATATCTGCTTCTGCGTAGAGGCCGTCTGAAAATGCCGCTGTGTCAGCCGGAATGTTTTTCAGACGGCCTTTTGCCTTACGCGCCGCGTTTTTCCAGCGCGGCTACGGCGGGCAGCTCTTTGCCTTCGAGAAATTCGAGAAACGCGCCGCCGCCGGTGGAGATGTAGCCGATTTGCTCCGTTACGCCGAATTTGGCCACGGCCGCCAGCGTGTCGCCGCCGCCGGCGATGGAGAAGCCGCTGCTTTGGGCGACGGCTTCGGCCAGAGCTTTGGTGCCGCCTGCGAATTGGTCGAATTCAAACACGCCTACCGGGCCGTTCCACACGATGGTGCCGGCCTGTTTCAAGAGCGCGGCGAGTTCGGCGGCGGATTGGGGGCCGATGTCGAGAATCATGTCGTCGGCCGCCACTTCGTCGATGTTTTTTACTGTGGCTTCTGCATCGGCGGCAAATTCTTTGGCAACGGCCACGTCAACGGGCAGGGGTACGCTGCCGCCTTTGGCCGCCATTTTGGCCATGATTTTTTTCGACTCTTCCGCCAAATCGTGTTCGGCCAGCGATTTGCCGATGGGCTTGCCCGCAGCCAGCAAAAAGGTGTTGGCGATGCCGCCGCCGACAATCAGCAGGTCAACCTTGTCGGCCAGCGATTCGAGGATGGTGAGTTTGGTGGAAACCTTGCTGCCGGCCACTACGGCGGCCATCGGGCGGGCGGGGTTTTTCAGGGCTTTGCCCAGTGCGTCGAGTTCGCCCGCCATCAATACGCCCGCACAGGAAAGCGGTGCGGCCTGCGCCACGGCTTCGGTGGAGGCTTGGGCGCGGTGTGCCGTGCCGAATGCGTCGTTGACAAACACATCGCACAAGGCGGCGTATGCTTTGCCCAGTTCGGCATCGTTTTTCTTTTCGCCCTTGTTGATGCGCACGTTTTGCAGCATGGCCGCTTCGCCTGCCTGCAAAACGGGTTTGTTTTCGCGCCAGTCGTTTAACACTTTGATTTCTTTGCCCAGCAGGCCGCCCAGATGCGCGGCCACGGGGGCAACATCGTCTTCGGGGCGGAACTCGCCCTCGGTGGGGCGGCCGAGGTGGGTCATCACGATGACGGATGCGCCGTTGTCGAGGCAGTATCGGATGGAGGCGAGGGATGCGCGGATGCGCGTGTCGTCGCTGATTTTGCCGTCTTTAAACGGCACGTTCATATCGGCGCGGATGAGTACGGTTTTGCCGGCAACGTTTTGATCGGTGAGTTTGAGAAAGCTCATGGGATTCCTTGCGTGAACGGGGAAAACGGAAAACGCGCATTATCCGCCTGTGTAAAGGGAAGGTAAAGACAGAGGCCGTCTGAAAGCGGGCAAAGCGGTTTTCAGACGGCCTCACGCCCATGCGCAGTTGCTATAATCGCCGCTTTGTACACTCGGCCCCGCCATATGCCGCCATGAAAAAAGCCGCCGTCTTGTTTTTCGTCCTTACCGCCGCCGCTGCCGCCCTCTGGCTCTGCCTTGACCGCAGCAGCAGCGGCCTGAGCCGACGGCAGCAAACCCTGCTGCAACAGCCCGCCCTGCCGCCCGCAACGAAAATCGCCAGACTCGTCGTGCGCAAGAGTGCGCACGAAATGGATGCCTACGACGCATCCGGCCGCCTGCTGAAAACCTACCCCGTCGCCCTCGGCAGGCAGCCCGTCGGACACAAACAGTTTGAAGGCGACGGCAAAACCCCCGAAGGCCGCTACACCATCGACAGCCGCAACGCGCAAAGCGGCTACCATAAAAACCTCGGCATTTCCTATCCGAACCGTGCCGACCGCGCCCGCGCCGCCGCAGCGGGGAAAAGCCCGGGCGGCGACATCAAAATCCACGGTCTGAAAAACGGCCTCGGACAAATCGGCGCACAGCACCTGCGCTTCGACTGGACCGAAGGCTGCATCGCCGTAACCGACCGCGAAATCGACGAACTCTACGCCCTCGTGCAGCCGCACGCCCCAATCGACATCCTGCCGTAAACCCGCAAGGGCAGGCCGTCTGAAAACCGTTGCGGCCGTGCCCAAGCTGTGTTTTCAGACGGCCTCCAACTTGCAAACGCCCCAACCATGAACCGCAAACCCAAAATCATCTTTTTCGACATCGACGACACCCTGCTGCCCAAACGCAGCGGCCGCATTCCCGACAGCACCCGCGCAGCCTTAGGCCGTCTGAAAGGGCAGGGCATAGCCGCCGCCATCGCCACCGGCCGCCCGCCCTGCCTGATTCCCGATTCCGTACGCACGCTGATGGCCGACAGCGGCATCGACATCCTCATCTCCATCAACGGGCAGCACATCGAACGCGGCGGCGAAGTGCTGGCGCAATACCCGCTCCGCCCGGTCGACACCGCCGCCGCCGTTGCCCATCTGCACAGCCTGGGCATCGCCTACGCTTTGGAACATCCGCACAGAGTCGCCGTGCCGCAGGATCATCCGCACATCCGCACCGCCCTCGGCTCGCTGGCCATTCCCTACCAAACCGGCGCGCCCGACCCCGCGCAGCCCGTCTGCCAAATGCTGGCGTTTTACGGCGAAGAGCAGGCCGCCGCCGTCGAAGCCGGCCTGCCCGCCGGCCTGCGCACCACACGCTGGCACGCATACGGCGTGGACATCCTGCCTGCCGACAGTTCCAAAGCACGCGGCATCCGCGCCGTGCTCGACACCCTCGGCCTTGCTGCGGCCGACGCAATGGCCTTCGGCGACGGCTTGAACGACATGGAAATGCTGCAAAGCGTCGGCTGCGGCGTGGCCGTGGGCAATGCCCATCCGGCCCTGAAAGCCGTTGCCCGCCACATCTGCCCGCCCGCAGACCAAGACGGCATCCTGCGCGGCCTGACCGCGCTGGGCGTTTTGGACTGAACATACGGTTTCGCGCCAGCGCAGCCGCCCTACACCATATATGCGGAGTATTCGGCAAACGCGTGCGTGGCTGTGCCACACACCCTACGCCTGCTTTTTTGGGTGTCCAAACAATATTTGAGGCCGTCTGAAAGACGGTTTTCAGACGGCCTATTTTGTGGTTTCGGATAGCGGTTCAGCCAAGCTGAAAACAGGCAGTTTGGGCTGCAAAGCCCAACGGGTGCGGTCGGGCTTGGATATTGTTTGGAGTAAGACCCGAACCGGGTTTGCTTGAAAAATCTGAATGTGTGCTGCCCGTAGTATTCGGCAAACGCGTGCGTGGCTGTGCCACACACCCTACGCCTGCTTTTTTGGGTGTCCAAACAATATTTGAGGCCGTCTGAAAGACGGTTTTCAGACGGCCTATTTTGTGGTTTCGGATAGCGGTTCAGCCAAGCTGAAAACAGGCAGTTTGGGCTGCAAAGCCCAACGAGTGCGGTCGGGTTTGGATGTGTTTGTTCCAGACCGAACGACATTTGCTTGAAAAATATGGATATGTGTGGTGTATTTGGCAAGCGCGTGCGTGGCTGTACCAAACGCCCGCCCCATCCGTCCAACCTGAGGAGAACCCCCATGACATCAGATTTCAGCGACATCCTGCACAGCGAAACCGCCGCCCTCTGGCAGGCGGCCACGCGGCACCGTTTTACGGAAGAGATTTTTGCCGGCACTTTGTCCGACGCACACCTGCGCCGCTACCTCGTGCAGGACTACCAATTCATCGACCGCTTCACCGCCCTGCTCGGAGCCGCGATTGCCGCTGCCGACCACTACCCCGCCCGCGTCCGCCTCTCGCAGTTTGCCGCCATGATTACCGGCGACGAAAACACCTATTTCCAACGCTGCTTCGACTACCTCGGCGTACCCGAAGCCGAGCGCACCGCGCCCGCGCTGCTGCCGGTAACGCGGCAGTTTCAAGAGCTGATGCGGGAGGCCGCCGATACGCGCAGCTATGTCTGCGCACTGGCCGTGTTGTGCGTGGCCGAGGGCCTTTATCTCGACTGGGCCGACCGCCCCGACAGCCCGCTGCCGCAAAGCGGCTTCCGCCACGCCGAATGGATTACCCTGCACGCCAACCCGTTTTTCCGCGGATTTGTCGCCTGGCTGCGTGCCGAGCTCGCCCGCACCGGCGCGGCCGCTTCCGAAACGGAACGGCAGCAGGCGCGCAGCCTGTTCCACCGCGCCGTATCGCTGGAATGCGCGTTTTTCGATGCCGTTTATGAGGATTGAGGCCGTCTGAAAACGCAGTTTCGGCGAAGCCAAAACCCGTTTTCTGTTGCCGGAAACAACAAACACAGCGCGGATTGCCGGTAGGGTGTGCCGCTTGCGGCGCACGCGGTTTTGCCGCACGGACAACAGGCCGTCTGAAACCTGAAATGCGGTTTTCAGACGGCCTGCTGCTTGGTTTCGCGCTGACGGCCTGTGTAGGGTGTGCGGCACAGCCACGCACGCGGCTTGGGCGTTCGGGCGGCCTCCGTGTCCGCATAATATAAAACGCGTGCGTCGCCGGAGCGGCACACCTACATCGGGGAATCGGGCGCATACGCCGCCCGGACGGTATGCCCTGCGCTTGGCAAAAGCGGACAAACAGGCCGTCTGAAAAACAATAAAAGGCCGTCTGAAAACAGGTTTTGGCTTCGCCGAAACTGCGTTTTCAGACGGCCTTTGTTGCTATGCGGCGGATGCAATGCGCCGTTTTACGCGCCAAATCCCAGCCGGCGGCAGATTTCGGAAGGCAGCACACCTTGGTTCATGGTGTAGAAATGCAGGCCGGGCGCGCCTTGTTCGAGCAGCCGCGCACACATATCGCTGACCACGTCGAGGGCGAAGGCTTCGATGGCGGCGGTATCGTCGGCATAGGATTGCAGTTTCAGGCGCAGCCAGCGGGGGATTTCCGCGCCGCAACTGTCGGAAAAGCGCACGAGTTTGGAGAAGCTGGAAACGGGCATGATGCCGGGAATGACGGGAATGGTGCAGCCCAGGGCGCGTACGTCGTCGACAAAACGGAAGTAGGCATCGGCATTGTAGAAATACTGGGTGATGGCGGCATCCGCACCGGCGCGGGCTTTGGCGACAAAATGGGCGATGTCTTCCTGTGCGCTGCGCGCCTGCGGGTGGTATTCGGGGTAGGCGGCGATTTCGATGCGGAACAGGCTGCCGTAGCGGTTTCTGACCAGCTCCACCAGCTCGGACGCATAACGCAGGCCGCTGCCGGACGCGCCCATGCCGGAGGGCATATCGCCGCGCAGGGCGACAATGCGGCGCACGCCCATATCGCGGTAGGTATCGAGCAGGGATGCGATTTCTTCTTCGTTCATGCCGATGCAGGGCAGGTGCGGCGCGGCGGCCGTGCCTTCGGCGAGGATGTCGGCGATGGTTTGCAGCGTGCCTTCGCGCGTGGAGCCGCCCGCGCCGGAAGTGCAGGAGAAAAAGCCGGGATTGAAGCCGCGCAGCAGGGCGCGTACGGCGGTTTGTTTTTCGCGCCCTTCGGGCGTGCGGGTGGGGAAAAATTCAAAGCTGAGGGTTTTGCCTGCGGTCATGTCCTGTTCCTTGCGGTTTGCGTTATTTTCAGACGGCCTAGTTTATTGGTTTAACTGTTTGATAACAAGATAAAAAACGGCCAAGCGGCATGAAAAATACCCTGCCCCTGCATGAGCGGGATTTGTGCCGTTTGATTTGTTTGGGGATTTTGACATTCGGGCGGGGACGAAGCCGCGCACGACCGTGCCGCGCTTTTCAGACGGCCTGTAAAGTATTAATATGCGCCGAAATTACATTTTCTTAACAGAAGGAACCACCATGAAAGTATTGTTACTCGGCGCACCGGGCGCAGGCAAAGGCACGCAGGCGCAGTTTATCACCGCCGCATTCGGCATCCCGCAAATCTCCACCGGCGATATGTTGCGCACCGCCATCAAAGCGGGTACGCCGCTGGGCTTGGAAGCGAAAAAAATCATGGACGAGGGCGGCCTGGTGCGCGACGACATCATTATCGGCATGGTGAAAGAGCGCATCGCCCAGCCCGACTGCGCCAAGGGTTTCCTGTTTGACGGCTTTCCGCGCACGCTGGCTCAGGCCGAAGCCATGCAGCAGGCGGGCGTGCTTTTGGATGCGGTGGTCGAAATCGACGTGCCCGACAGCGCGGTAATCGAGCGCATGAGCGGCCGCCGCGTGCATCCGGCTTCCGGCCGCACCTACCATGTGGTTTACAACCCGCCCAAAGCGGAAGGCAAAGACGACCTCACCGGCGAGGATTTGATCCAGCGCGACGACGACAAAGAAGAAACCGTGAAAAAACGCCTCGACGTTTACCACGAGCAGACCGAAGTGCTGGTGGGCTATTACAGCAAACTCGAAGGTGCGTCCGCCCCCAAATACGTCAGGGTGGACGGCACGCAGGCGGTGGAAGCGGTGAAAGCCGAAGTATTGGCAGCATTGGGCGGATAGGCCGTCCGCCAATCATCAGGCCGTCTGAAAACCTGAAAATACGGTTTTCAGACGGCCTGTTTGTCCGTTTTTGCCAAGTGCGGGGTATGGCATCCGAGCGGCGTACACACCCGATTCCCCGACGTAGGGTGTGTCGCCTTAGCGACGCACGCGTTTTATGTTATGCGGATACGGAGGCCCTGAAAACCTGCAAACAGGTTTTCAGACGGCCTGTTCACGCCGCCAGCCAATAGCGCAGCAGGGCCAGCAGCGACACGGCCAGACAAGTCCACGCCGCCGCCGCGAATCCGCGCCGCACCGCCCGTTTGCAGCGCGGCGGCAGAAAGCGGGCGGCCAGCAGCAGCAGGGCGGCGCAGAACAGCAGGAATTTGAAAACGAAAACGGCGGCAGACATGGCAAATACGGCAAAAAGGCCGTCTGAAACGGCCATGCACAAACAAAATCGAGCCGTTATAATACGGCCTTTCCCCCACAGCCGCCGCAATTTTTTATGACCGCCACCGACAGCATCGGGCTGGTAAAGCCCGAAAAAATCCCGTTCGGCCCGCTGCTCCTGCAAAACGGCCAAACCCTGCCGCGCTTTGATCTGATGGTGGAAACCTACGGCACGCCCAACGCCGACAAAAGCAACGCCGTCCTTATCTGCCACGCCCTGTCGGGCGACCACCACGTTGCCGGACGGCACAGCCCCGAAGACAAACACCCCGGCTGGTGGGACAACATGGTCGGGCCGGGCAAGCCGGTAGACACCAGCCGCTTCTTCGTTATCGGCGTAAACAACCTCGGCGGCTGCGCGGGCAGCACCGGCCCTTTGAGCACCAATCCCGAAAACGGCCGCGAATACGGCGCGGACTTCCCCGTCGTAACCGTCAAAGACTGGGTAAACAGCCAGGCCATGCTGGCCGACCGTTTCGGTATCGGCCAATGGGCGGCCGTCGTCGGCGGCAGCCTCGGCGGGATGCAGGCGCTGCAATGGGCAATCGACTATCCCGACCGCGTGCGCCACGCCCTCGTCATCGCCTCCGCCACCCGCCTGTCCGCGCAAAACATCGCCTTCAACGACGTTGCCCGCCAAGCCATCATTACCGACCCCGACTTTCACGACGGCCACTACCGCCGCTTCGGCACCATTCCCCGGAGGGGTCTGCGCATCGCCCGCATGATGGGGCACATTACCTACCTCGCCGAAGAAGGGCTGGGCGAAAAATTCGGCCGCAGCCTGCACGACGGCATACGCTACGGCTACGGCGTGGAGTTTGAAATCGAATCCTACCTGCGCTACCAGGGCGAAAAGTTCGCCGGACGCTTCGATGCCAACACCTATCTGCGCATGACCAAAGCCCTCGACTATTTCAGCCCCGCCGCCGCTTTCGGCAACGACCTCACCGCCGCCCTGCGCCAAACGCAGGCCGGATTTTTCGTAGCCTCTTTCACCACCGACTGGCGTTTCGCCCCCGCCCGCTCCCGCGCCCTGGTCAAACACCTTGTCCGCGCACAGCGTCCCGTCCAATACATCGAAGTGGAATCCGGCCACGGCCACGATGCCTTCCTGATGGACGATCCGCCCTATATTGCCGCCGTACGCGCCTATATGGACAACGTTTACAAGGAGTTGCAGCAATGAATACCCTGCGCGACGACCTGCGCCTCATCTACGACTGGATTCCCCCGGGTAGCCGCGTCCTCGATCTCGGCTGCGGGCGCGGCGAGCTGCTTTCCGCCCTGATGCGCGACAAACAATGCAGCGGCTGCGGCATCGAAATCGACACCGAAGGCGTACTCGCCTCCATCGCCGCCGGCATCAGCGTCATCCAGGCCGACCTCGAACAGGGTTTGCAGGATTTCGACAGCGACAGCTTCGACATCATCGTATTGAGCCAAACCATCCAGTCCATGCAGAACACGGAAACCATCCTGCGCGACCTGACCCGCGTCGCCCGCGAAGCCGTCGTATCCTTTCCCAATTTCGGCTACTGGCGCAACCGCCTGCAAATCGCCCTCGGCGGCAGAATGCCCGTTTCCGAACGTATGCCCTACCAGTGGTACAACACGCCCAATATCCACTGGTGCACCCTGGTCGATTTTGAAGCCCTCTGTGCCAAAAACAACATCCGCATCCTCGAACGCGCCGTCATGACCGGCACGGAGCGCATCGAAACCCTGCCCAATCTTTTGGGCAGCCTGGCGTTTTACAGGGTAGGGTAGGGCGCATCCGCCGCACAGGCCGTCTGAAAAACCGTTTTTCAGACGGCCTGCTTTTATTTTCTGCCGCCGAATCCGTGTAGGGTGTGCCGCGCAGCGACGCACGCGTTCCCTGCCGCAGGGCACAGGCCGTCTGAAAGCTGCAAACGGAATTTCGGCTGCGCCGAATCCGTGTTTTCAGACGGCCTCACTTCCGTTTGCCCCGCAGAATCCCGTAGAGTTTGCCGCGCCGCGCCGCACGCGGTTTTACGGGTTTACGGATTGGTTGGAAACGCAGCCTGCAAACACAGAACGCGTGCGCCGTCTCGGGGCGGCACACCCTACCTCCGGCGGCAAAGGCCGTCTGAAAAAACGGGGGCTGCGTTTTCAGACGGCCTGCTTTTATTTTCTCCCGCCGAATCCGTGTAGGGTGTGTCGCGCAGCGACGCACGCGTTCCCCGCCGCAGCGCACAGGCTGTCTGAAAGCTGCAAACGGAATTTCGGCTGCGCCGAATCCGTGTTTTCAGACGGCCTTTCTGTATTGTCTTTCAAAACGCCGTAAGTGCCGCAACCGCGTGCGTGGCAGAGCCACACACCCTACCTGAACGGCAGAGGCCGTCTGAAAAAACGGAATGCATTTTCAGACGGCCTGTTTTTATTTTCTCCCGCCGAATCCGTGTAGGGTGTGTCGCGCAGCGACGCACGCGTTCCCTGCCGCAGGGCAAAGGCCGTCTGAAAACGGCAAACGGAATTTCGGCTGCGCCGAATCCGTGTTTTCAGACGGCCTTTCTGTATCGTCTTTCAAAACGCCGTAAGTGCCGCAACCGCGTGCGTGGCAGAGCCACACACCCTACCTGAACGGCAGAGGCCGTCTGAAAAAACAGGTGCTGCGTTTTCAGACGGCCTTTTTATAACCCCTGTTTCTTTCTATACAAGCAAGCATTCTTTCTGCTTTGTGCGCCGCAGGACTAAGATGGCGGCCTGCCGCAGCGCAACGGCGCAGGCCTGCGGAAAGCCGTCTGCACACCGCTTTCCGTCCCGCAAACCAAAAAAAGAACAAGGAACACCATGAACCCCAACCCGCTCCCTCCCGAACTCTCGTCCGCCTTGTCCGCGCTCACGCCCGTCCAGCTTGCCTGGCTGTCGGGCTACTGCTGGGCGCAGGCGGGCGGTGCAGCCGCCGTGCCGCAAACGCCGTCTGAAAACGCCGCTACTGCCGCCGCCGCCCCGCCGCCTGCCGCACCGGCAGCCATTACCGTGCTGTCCGCATCGCAAACGGGCAACGCCCGCGCCGTTGCCGGCAGGCTGTATGAAGCCCTGATGGCACGGGAGCTGCCCGCCACGCTGGTGTCGTGTGCCGACTACAAGCCGAAAAACATTGCCGGCGAGCAGATTTTGCTGCTGGTTGTTTCCACGCAGGGCGAGGGCGAGCCGCCGGAAGAGGCGTTGAGCCTGTTCAAGCTGCTAAACGGCAAAAAAGCCCCCGATTTGGGCGGCCTGAAATTCGCCGTGTTGGGGCTGGGCGACAGCAGCTATCCGAAATTCTGCGGCGCGGCGGCGGATTTCGACGCGCGCTTTGCCGCACTCGGCGGCACGCGCCTGCTGCCGCGCACCGACTGCGATTTGGAGTTTGCCGCCGAGGCCGAGGCGTGGATAGGCAGAATCGTCCCCGCCGCCGCCGAAGCGTCCAAACCCGCCGCATCCGCGCCTGCCGCCGCGCCCGCCGCGCATTCCGACGGCCTTGCCGCGCCGCAAAACGCGTATGGCAAAGAAAACCCGTTTCCCGCCACTTTGTCCGTACGCCAGAAAATCACGGGGCGCAATTCCGACAAAGACGTGCGCCACATCGAAATCGACCTGTCGGGATCGGGCATAAGCTATACGGCGGGCGACGCGCTGGGCGTGTGGTTTGACAACGACGGCACGCTGGTGTCGCGTTTGCTGGCGGCCGTATCGTTGGGCGGAGACGAAGAAATCGAAAGCGGCGGCACGCGCAAAACCCTGCGCGACGCGCTCACGCACGATTTGGAAATCAGCCAGAACACGCCGCAGTTTGTCAAAGGCTATGCCGCGCTGGCCGGCAGCGCGGAGCTGGCGCAACGCGCCGAAACCGATACGGCGGCTCTGGTGGCCGAATATCCGCCCGTCGCGCTGGCCGAACGCTATCCCGCCGCGCTCGCCGCCGCGCAGCTCGTTGCCCTGCTGCGCCCGCTCGCGCCGCGCCTGTATTCCATTGCGTCCGCGCAGGATGAAGTGGGCGAGGAGGTGCATCTCACGGTGGGCGTTTTGCGCTACGAAAGCGACGGCAAACCCTTTACCGGCGCGGCCTCCGGCTATTTGGGCGAACGTTTGGCAGAAGACGATCAGGTGCGCGTGTTTGTCGAGCACAATCCCAATTTCCGCCTGCCGCCAAACCCTGCCGCGCCCGTGATTATGATCGGCAGCGGCACCGGCATTGCCCCGTTCCGTGCCTTTATGCAGCAGCGTGCCGCCGACGGTGCGGACGGCAAAAACTGGCTGGTGTTCGGCAATCCGCATTTCACCGAAGACTTCCTCTACCAGACCGAATGGCAGCAGTTTGCCAAAGACGGCCTGCTCAGCAAATACAGCTTCGCCTGGTCGCGGGATCAAGAGGAAAAAATCTATGTGCAGCACCGCCTGCGCGAAAACGGGGCGCAAATCTGGCAATGGATGCAGGAAGGGGCACATATCTATGTCTGCGGCGATGCGGCGAAAATGGCCAAAGACGTGGAAGCCGCGCTGTTGGCAATCATCGCCAAAGAGGGCGGCATGGATGCGGAAGCGGCAGACGAATATCTGGACGAAATGCGGCAGGAAAAACGCTACCAGCGCGATGTGTACTGACTGCATAGGCAAAAGCCGTATAATCCGCCCCTTTGCTTTTGCTTCCGCACACCATGACTGATTCCGCCGCCCGCTCCCTGCGCCGCTGGCAACGGCGCGGCTTTCTGCGCCGCGTCGCCATGCCCGCACACGTCATCGACTGCCCGGAATGCGGCCTGCGCACCGCCGTACCCGATCTGAAACAAGGCCGCCAGGCCGACTGCCCGCGCTGTGGCCACGAACTCGTACGCGTGGAAACCGCGCCTTTCCTCATGCCTGCCGCGCTTGCCTGCGCCACGCTGATTCTGCTGCTGTGCGTATACGGCAGTATGTTTGTTACCGTGTCCACCGTGGGCGTATACGAGCGGCTGACGCTGCCGTTTATGCTCAAAATACTGGTGTTGCAGGATTTCGGCTTTCTCGCCGAAGTGATGTTTGTCTTTACCTTCGGCCTGCCGCTGCTGTTTCTGCTGCTGTGCCTGTATGTTTACGGCGCATTGCAGATTGAAAAGCCGCTGCCCGGGCTGATTGCCGCCACGCGCACGATGGTGCGCCTGCGTGCATGGGTGATGGCCGATGTGTTCCTTATCTCCACCCTTGTGGCCTATATCAAGCTGGGCGATGTGGTGCGCGTCGAATTCGGCGCGGCCTTCTGGCTGATGTTTCCGATGGTGCTGCTGCTGCTGCGCACCACGCTGGCCGTGCCGGAACACTGGGTGTATTACCAAATCCACCTGCTGCACGGCCACACCACCATTTATTCCGACAACAGCGGCAAAATCTGTTGCAGCCGCTGCCGCTGTTTCAGGCCGTCTGAAGAGGATGTGTGCGCCGTGTGCGGCACCGCCTTGTTTGCCCGCCGCCCGCACAGCCTGCGCCTGTCGCTCGCCTTCCTGCTGGCGGCGGCGGTGTTCTATATTCCGGCCAACACCCTGCCCATTATGATTTCGTCCAATCCCACCGTTACCGAAATCAGCACCATCATGGGCGGCATCATCTTTATGTGGGACAGCGGCGACCGCGCGATAGCCGCGATTATTTTCAGCGCGAGCATCATGATTCCGGTGCTGAAAATCTGCATTATGGGCATCCTGCTGGCGTGCGCCCGTTTCGGCGTGCCGTGGCCGGTGGAGAAAGTTTCCCTGGTTTACCGTATCACCGAAAAAATCGGCCGCTGGTCGATGATCGATATTTTCGTCGTCATCATCCTGATGAGCGCGTTCCACACCTCTATAGCCCGCGTAACCCCGGGCCCGGCTTCGCTCTATTTCTGCCTCGTCGTCCTGCTGACCATGCTCTCCGCCCACTATTTCGACCCCCGTCTGCTGTGGGACAAATGCGGCGCGAACGGCAAACCTTAAACGCTGCGGATACCGGAAGGCCGTCTGAAAACCTGTTTTCAGACGGCCTATTGTCCGTTTCCGACCGCCGCAGGGTGCGGCTGCCCAAGCGGCGTACGCGCCCGATTTTCCGCCGTAGTTTTATGTTATGCAGACATGGAGGCCGTCGTCTGAATACCCAAGCCGCGTGCGTGGCTGTGCCACACACCCTACACAGTCCGTCAGCGTGAAACCATGCAGGAGGCCGTCTGAAAACCCTGTCGGGCGTTTTCAGACGGCCTTTTCTGTTGCGGATGCCTTGCGGCTTATCCGGCTTTGGCTGTGCCGGCTGTCCGGCTGCCTTCGGCGATTTTCAGCCCCGCCGATACCAGGCCGCCTATATCGGCCACGTTGGCCGGCATGATCAGGGTATTGCTTTCTTTGGCGAGTTTGGCAAAGGCTTCGACATATTGTTCGGCCACTTTCAGCTTGACCGCTTCGTCTCCGCCTTCGGTGCGGATGGCTTCGGCCACGGTACGGATGGCATCCGCGCTGGCCTGGGCAACGAGGCGGATGGCTTCGGCTTCACCCTGGGCCAGATTGATTTTGGCGGTTTTTTCACCGTTGGAAGCATTGACTGCGGCCTGCGCCTCGCCTTCGGACTGCTGGATTTCGGCTTCGCGGCGGCCGACGGCGAGGTTGATTTGTTCGATTTTGCGGCCTTCGGATTCGGCGATGCGGGCGCGTTTTTCGCGTTCGGCGGTAATCTGCGCCTGCATGGAGCGCAGGATTTCCTGCGGCGGGATAAGGTCTTTGATTTCGTAGCGCAGCACTTTCACGCCCCACGATATGGCGGCTTCGTCGAGTGCGGCCACGACGATGCGGTTGATTTCGTCGCGTTCTTCAAAGGTTTTGTCCAGCTCCATGCGGCCGATCACCGAACGCAGGGTGGTTTGCGCAAGCTGGGTGATGGCCATGATGTAGTTGCTCGAACCGTAGGAGGCGAGCTTGGGATCGGTTACTTGGAAATAGATGATGCCGTCTACGGTAAGCTGGGTATTGTCGCGGGTAATGCAGACCTGGCTGGGTACGTCCAGCGGGATTTCTTTTTGGGTGTGCTTGTAGGCGACGCGGTCGAAAAACGGGATGAGGAAGTTGAGGCCGGGATCGAGAACGGCGCGGAATTTTCCCAAACGCTCGACAACGTAGGCTTCCTGCTGCGGCACGATGCAGATGGCTTTGAAACCGAATATGACGACGGCGGCGAGAATAATCAGCGGTAGGCTTAAAAGTCCCATAAAGGCTCCTTAGGGTTGGTCGGGGTGGATAAGCAGGGTGTTGCCGTCTTTGCCGCCGATAACGGCAAATCCGGATTCGGGTTCGCCGCCTTCGATGCGCGCGTGCCAAACGGTGCCGCGGTAGGCGACTTCGTATTCCGCGCCGTGCAGGCGGCGCAGGATTTTCACGCTTTGGCCGATGTCGAGATCGTTGGCGGCGCGGGCGGCGGGTGTGCGCCGTTGCAGGCGGCGGTGCAGCCAGAACAGTCCGACGGCGGACAGAAAGGCAGCGGTAAGGATGGGGACGGTCTGCCCGTGAAACAGAAAGGATGCAATGCCCGCACCGGCCAATGCCGCACCGGCAATCAGCAGATACAGTGTGCCGGTAAACATTTCCAAAACGAATACGGCCACGGCGGCGACAAACCAGTACATAGGAAACTCCTTTCTACGGAACGGGCGGGGTGGGGCGCATTCGGACAGGCCGTCTGAAAAGCAGGCGGCTGCTGCGGGCTGCGCAAACCGTTTGTCTGTTGTCTCCGGCACGGCTGCTGCCGGAGCGGGCAGACGGGTTTTAAAAAGGCCGTCTGAAAAGTGTGCAATGCGTTTTCAGACGGCCTGTGTTTAATGGTTGCTGCGGCTGCGTGCGCGTTCCTCACGGCCTTCCTTTATCGCGCCGGACAGAAAATAGATACCTGCGGCGATGAAGGCGCAAACGGTAAGGGCGGTAAAGATAAAGAGAAAATTCTGCATAGTGCTTTCCGTGTATTGCGGCGGGCCGTCGCCGCCTGTCGTGCAGGATGCTGCCGGCAAGGGATGCCGGCAATGTTTTCAGACGGCCTCTGCGCCTTATTCTTCGGGTTCTTCGCCGTCGGTCTCGTCGCGCGTGCCTTCGGTGATTTTGAGATCGGTGCCGGCTGTTTCGCGGATTTTTGCTTCGATTTCGTTGGCGACTTCGGGATTTTCTTTCAGCCAGACGCGGACGTTTTCTTTGCCCTGTCCGATTTTCGCGCCGTTGTAGCTGTACCATGCGCCCGCTTTGGCGATGATGTTCAGCTTGACACCGATTTCGATCAGCTCGCTCTCCCAGCTGATGCCTTCGCCGTAGAGGATGTCGAATTCGGCAGTGCGGAAAGGCGGCGCGACTTTGTTTTTGATGACTTTGACTTTGGTTTCCTTGCCGATGGGGCTTTCGTCGCCTTTTTTAATCTGCTGCGTGCCGCGTATGTCGATGCGCACGGAAGAGTAGAATTTCAGCGCGTTGCCGCCGGTGGTGGTTTCGGGATTGCCGTACGTTACGCCGATTTTCATGCGGAGCTGGTTGATGAATACGACGAGGGTGTTGGTTTTTTTGATGTGGCCGGTCAGTTTGCGCAGAGCCTGGCTCATCAGGCGCGCCTGCAAACCGACGTGGCTGTCGCCCATATCGCCTTCGATTTCGGCTTTGGGCACCAGCGCGGCCACCGAATCGACCACCACCATGTCCACGCCGCCGGAGCGTACCAGCATGTCGCAGATTTCCAGAGCCTGTTCGCCGGTGTCGGGCTGGGATACCAGCAGCTCTTCCACTTTCACGCCGAGGGCGCGGGCGTAAACGGGGTCGAAGGCGTTTTCCGCGTCGATAAAGGCGCATACGCCGCCCGCCTTCTGGCATTGGGCGATGGTTTCCAGACAGAGGGTGGTTTTGCCGGAAGATTCGGGGCCGAAGATTTCGACGATGCGCCCGCGCGGCAGGCCGCCCACGCCGAGGGCGAGGTCGAGGCCGAGCGAGCCGGTGGAGATGACCTGCAAGTCTTCGGTGTCGCTGCTGCCGTCCATTTTCATCACGGAGCCTTTGCCGAACTGTTTTTCTATCTGTGCCAATGCGGCTTCTAGAGCCTTGCTTTTGTCTGCCGGCTTGTCTTTGCTTTTGTCTTTGCTTTTGTCTTCTGCCATGTGGTGGGTACTTTCGTTGTTGGAGCGGTAAAGAAACGGGCGGATTATCGCATAAGGGGAGGCCGTCTGAAAACGGGCGGGGCGTTTTTCAGACGGCCTGTGCGGGGCTTATTTTTCCAAAGCGTCGTTGAGCGTTTTTTCAATCAAATCCGCGTCAAACGATTTGGCAATCAGCTCGAAGCGGCTGTCGCGCCGCCATGAGACCTGGCTTGCGCCCCAGCGGCCGTCCACCCAGTTGAGCCACACCCAGGTGCCGAGCACTTGGAACACGCCTTTGGCGCGCACCAGCCCTTCGGCCATCTGCGGCAGCCGGTTGAAAAAATCGGTGAGCTTTTCGCCGTCGAAATCGCATCCGGCGGGGAAGGTGTAGCCCTCCGACTGGAAACCCATGGTGTTGTCGGGCAGAGATTCGCTTTTCAGGCGGTAGCGCGGTTTTTCGATAACGGGGATGTCCAGCCAGCGGATGTCGAGCTGCGCGTTCCGCACTTCCGCCACTTTGGCCTTGGGCGGAAACAGCTTGGCGGCTTGGGCGTGGAATCCGGCAAGCTGCTCGGGGCTGCACAAATCGGTTTTGCTGGCCACCAATACGTCGCACACGCCGATTTGGTCTTTATACAGAGCCTGGTTGGCGTAATCGGGGTCGGTAAACTGGCGCGGATCGACCACGGTAAACACGGCGGCGATTTCGAGCATTTTGTCGAAGGGCGGGGCTTTGAGTTCGTCAATCACGCCGGCGGCGTGTGCCAGCCCGCTGGCTTCGATCAACAGGCGGTCGGGCTGTGCGTCGCGCAGCATTTTCTGCACGGTTGCGCCCAGTTGCGCACCGGCGGTGCAGCACAGGCAGCCGCCCGCCAGTTCGGCCACGGGGATGCCGTTGTCGCTCAATACCGCGCCGTCGATGCCGATTTCGCCAAACTCGTTGACAATAATCACCCATTTTTCATTCGGGTCTTTCTGCGCCATCAGACTTTTGAGCGCGGTGGTTTTGCCTGTGCCCAGGAAACCGGAAATCAGGTGGACTTTGGTTTTTTTTAATGACATTTTGCGCACACTCCGGTCAGTACCAAATGTTTTTCCGTCATTTCGAAGCCGGTATCGCCCAAAGCCTGCTGCAATTCCTGCCACTGCCTGCTCAGAGATTGTTCGTCTACCGCGCCGCATTTGGTGCAGACGAGGATGAACGCGCTGTGGCTGTGGCCGGTGTGGTCTTCGTGGCCGTGTTCGCTGCAGTCGTGGCGGGCGTGGCTGCACAGCACATAGCCGTTTACCGCCGTGATTTTGTGCAGCACGCCCTGTTCCACCCAGAAATCGAGGGCGCGGTAGGCGGTGGGCGGGGCGACGGGGGTGGGGCTTTGCTGCTGCATCAGCGAGAGTACCTGATAGGCTTTGATCACGCCTTCCTGCTGCAAAACAATGTCCAAAACCTGTTCGCGCAGGGCGGTTACCTGTGCGCCGTTGGCGCGGGCTTGGTCGATGATTTTTTGTTTCATTAGGAGTCCGTTCCGTTTCAGACGGCCTGCGCGGGCGGCTGCCGCACAAACAGGCCAAACGGGAATTATAACCGAAAGGCCGTCTGAAAACGGCCGCGGCGGGGAAAACGCGGCAAACGCTATAATCGCGGCCGTCTGAAAACCTGTTTCAAGGAATGTTATGCAGAAAATCACCCTTATCGCCGCCTGCGCCGAAAACGGCGTGATCGGTATCGGCAACCGTATGCCCTGGCATCTGCCCGAGGATTTCGCCTTTTTCAAGGCCTACACTTTGGGCAAGCCGGTGGTTATGGGGCGCAAAACCTGGGAATCGCTGCCGAAAAAGCCGCTGCCCGGCCGCCGCAATATTGTGGTTACACGCCAGGCGGGCTATGCCGCAGAAGGTGCGCAAACCGTTTCTTCGCTTGCCGCCGCGTTCGCGCTGTGTGCGGATGAAGCGGAAACCGTGGTTATGGGCGGCGGCGAGATTTACCGCGAAGCCCTGCCGCAGGCTTCGGATTTGCGGATTACGGAAATCGCGCTGCGGCCGCAGGGCGATGCGTTTTTCCCCGCAATCGATGCCGCTCTGTGGCGGGAAAACACCCGCGAGGAACGCACGGCGGCAAACGGTTTGCATTATGCGTTTGTGCATTATGTGCGCAGGCTTTGAAATCCGTATCGAGGCCGTCTGAAAAGGCGGTTTTGCCGCCGTTGCGGTTTTCAGACGGCCTCAATAAGTTTGTCCGCCTGCCGCGTGTCGGGATGTAAAACCGGCGCGGTAGTACAATTGCAAAGACATCATGTCTAGGCAAAAAGAGCAAAAACGTATTTTGTAAGGTATCTTACAAGGAAAAGGATATTTGCCATGATGAGTGCAGAAATCTACAAAAATTTCTTAAATGATGTTATCAACGAAATTTCTAATAAATATCAAAACAATACCTTTGAAGAGGATAGCGATCTGCAAAAGGGATATGATTTTGCAATTTATGAAGTAATGTCGCTTTTGGTCGAACAGAGTGAGGCATTTGGTTTAAATAAAGAAGAATTAGGCTTGGGGCATCTGGATGCCGAAAAGGCTTATTTGTTTTAGCAGCAAAGCGTAGCCTGCATAATTTAGGACGTGTAGCTTCGTCACGTACGCGGTTCGGTTCAAAACAGCTTGAAACCCAGTCTCTATCGCTTCTGACCGCCTTTCAGACGGCATCACTTACGGCAATGTCGGCAATCTAAATCGGCATTGCGCGAGAGCAAACCGACCGGTTTGCCAATCTGTTGTGATATGACGGATATACCGCTTGGGGCAGCCTGAAAAGCGAAAGCAAAGTCTATCCGAATGCGCATCAACCATTCCGCCTGCAAAACCGGTATTGTGATGAAGAGACGGGGGTTGCATGACAATCTGTAAAAAGATCTAAAAAATGTGAAGGTAGAACAGAGCAACAAATAAAAGATTCCCGTAAAAAGTAATAATTGAATATTAATTTTAGGAGATAGTTTATATGGGTCTGCCAAGTCAAGCTATAAATTCGATTTTAAATTTATCGAATGAAGAACGTTATAAATATGCAATTAAAAGAATTGCAGATTCAAGGGTTCTTTATGTTTTAGCAGATGATGATGAAAACTGGTCACTTTGGAGTGATGATCAGGGACATACGTCTCTAGCCATTTGGCCGGAAATGGAATTTGCTAAAATATCTTTAGAAGAAGATGGTGATGTGGAGTTGTCGATTTTTGAGTTGGAGCTAGAAATGTTTTTAGAAGAAGGCATTCCTTGGCTGATGGAAAATAATTTTGGTATTGCGCTATTTCCTACACCCAATAACTCTACTATTACAGATATAGGTGCGATACAGTTTGCGTCTGTAATTAATCAGATATTAGATGAAAGCTATGGGGAAGCATTAGATTTACCTTACTTATAATCTTTGTTTCAGGCAGCCTTCAATAGCTCAAAAGGCTGCCTGAAAGCCACCACCCCCAAACGCACCGTCTTTATTTGGGACGGTACCAAACTGGCGCAGGAATACAATTACAAAGGTACTTACACCTATATCTACACCGACCAAGACAGCTATGAACCTTTAGCCCATGTCTTCCATAATGGCAAAGACGATAAGCTGTATTTAAGCTATTACCATACCGACCAAATTGGCATCCCGCGAGAACAGACTGACCAGTTTGGTAATCTGTTGTGGTATGGCGAATATACTGCTTGGGGCAGCCTGAAAAGCGAAAGCAAAGTCTATCCGAATGCACATCAACCATTCCGCCTGCAAAACCGGTATTGTGATGAAGAGACGGGGTTGTATGACAATCTGTTCAGGTATTATGACCCGAACTCTGGGCGGTTTATCAATCAGGATCCGATTGGGTTGTTGGGGGGAGAGAATCTTTATTGGTTTGTGCCTAATGCTTTGGTTTGGATTGATCCTTTAGGTTTGAAAGAACTATACTACCTAGTTGCGAAAAAAGATGGCTTTTATCCTCTAATGGAATGGGGAAAGCGGAAGCCAGTAGGTCAAGTTTGGCTTAAAAAGGGGGACATATGGAAGATTGGAGAAACAAAAAATATAGTTAATGGTTCGCAACGAAGATACTCGGCAACGTGGCTGCTAAGAATGAATTTGGAATATAGATCTGTCATGAGAGAACCAAAGTCTATGATGCAACGATGGGAGCGTTTAAAAATAGTAAAATACATTAAACGCTGGAAAAAACTTCCACCTAGCAATAAATGTAAACATTAAATTTAAGAGTTAAAGTAATGAAAATTCACACAACTAGCGATGGATTTAAATGGACTTCTGTTTCCAATTTTTGTGATGAGCTTGAAGGATTGCAAACAGTTTTGGATAAATTTAATTCATTTCCTTTTAATTTAGGGGTATGTTTAAGAGCCTTAGAGAAAGATGGTGGCTGGACTTCAAAAAGCAGATATTTAAAATCTGACAATTATTTGGATATGGATATTGTCGTTTACGAAAATAGATTATTACCTATAAAAAATGATTTAGATCTAAAAAGAAAAATATTTGGTGAAGAATTTTATAATTTTTTTTGCGATGTCATGAAAAAGTACGAAAAAAGGTTTCCTGAGCTTAAAAATATAAGGGGCTGTACTAGATAAGCCCTAAATTTCACACCACCGACGCAGCACTTTAAGCTGCTCGGACGGTGTACCAAAGTTAAAACGAAACTCACATTCTTTCAAGAAAAGAGGGAAAGATTTACGGTCAATTCCGTTATATTTTCGCAGAACCCGTTTTGCCTGATTCCAAAAATTCTCAATGCCGTTGATATGGTTTTGTCTGTCGGCAAACAGCTTGCTGTGGTTGATGCGGTGGTGGGTAAAACCACTTACATCCAACACGTCATAGCTGCTTAAACAATCGGTATAAACAATGCTGTCAGGCATGATTTTTCTTGTGATAACAGGAAGTAAGGTTTCTATTTTGGCATTCTTAACAACCACGGTATAAACCTTCCCACCCCGTTTAAGAATACCAAATACCGCCACTTTTCCCGCTGCTCCGCGCCCCCGTTTGCCTTTACGATGCCCACCGAAATAGCTTTCATCTAATTCGACAGCGCCATCAAAAACAGCGTCAGCTTCCAATGAAAGATAGTAGCTGATGACTTCACGAATTTTGCGGTAAAACAGTGCTGCTGAATTGGGGTGGATGCCCAATAAATCGGCAGCAGAACGGGCGGTAACTTCGAGTACAAAAAATTGAAGGAGTTTTTTTTGGATACTCTTTTTTAGTTTACAATGGGTTATCTTCATTTTTGCAGTCTATCATGACTGCTTATCTAGTACAGCCCCAAATATAAACCCCGAATTTATTTCTGAAGTGAAAGATTGGTTGATTAACAATAAATGGATTGACGAAATTTAGCAAAGCAAAGCTCGCATATAGGTAGGGCGTGTAGCTTCGCCACACGTGGTTTAACGCAGTCTGAAAGCCACCCCCAAACGCACCGTCTTTATTTGGGACGGTACCAAACTGGCGCAGGAATACAATTACAAAGGTACTTACACCTACATCTATACCGACCAAGACAGCTACGAACCTTTAGCTCATGTCTTCCATAATGGTAAAGACGATAAGCTGTATTTAAGCTATTACCATACCGACCAAATCGGCATTGCGCGAGAGCAAACCGACCGGTTTGCCAATCTGTTGTGGTATGGCAGATATACCGCTTGGGGCAGCCTGAAAAGCGAAAGCAAAGTCTATCCGAATGCGCATCAGCCATTCCGCCTGCAAAACCAGTATTGTGATAAAGAGACGGGGTGGCATGACAATCTGTTTAGGTATTATGACCCGAGATGCGGGCGGTTTATCCATCAGGATTCGATTGGGGTGTTGGGCGGGAGGATTTGGTGGAAAGTGCTACAATGCGCGGTTTCTTTTTCCTGTCCGAACGGCCTGACCATGTGCAACAAACCCTACCATCAAAACGACAACGACACCATCCGCATCCGCGGCGCGCGCACGCATAATTTGAAAAACGTCGATTTGGACATTCCCCGCCACAAGCTGGTGGTGGTAACGGGTTTGTCGGGCAGCGGCAAGTCTTCGCTGGCGTTTGACACGCTGTATGCCGAGGGGCAGCGGCGTTATGTGGAAAGCCTTTCCGCCTATGCGCGCCAGTTTTTGCAGATGATGGACAAGCCCGATGTGGATTTGATCGAGGGTTTGTCGCCCGCCATTTCCATCGAGCAGAAATCCACCAGCCACAATCCGCGTTCCACCGTCGGCACGGTTACGGAAATCCATGATTATCTGCGTCTTTTGTATGCCCGCGTCGGCACGCCGCACTGCCCCGAACACGGCAAACCGCTGTCCAGCCAAACCGTGTCGCAGATGGTCGACCACGTTTTGGGGCTGCCTGAAAACACGCGCGTGATGATTCTTGCCCCCGCCGTGCGCGAGCGCAAAGGCGAATTTGTGGACTTTTTCGCCGACTTGCAGGCGCAGGGTTTTGCCCGCGTGCGCGTGGACGGCGAGGTCTATCAGCTTGACGAAGTGCCGAAGCTGGAAAAAAACATCAAGCACAACATCGATGTGGTCATCGACCGCGTAAAAGTGAAAGCCGACATCAAACAACGTTTGGCGGAAAGTTTTGAAACCGCGCTGCGCCACGGCGGCGAACGGGCTTTGGCCTTGGAAATGGACAGCGGCGCGGAACATTGGTTCTCCGCGCAGTTTGCCTGCCCCGTGTGTTCGTACAGCCTGCCCGAGCTCGAACCGCGCCTGTTTTCGTTCAACAACCCCGTCGGCGCGTGCCCCACTTGCGACGGCTTGGGCAATATGAATTTCTTCGACCCCGAGCGCGTGGTGATGCACCCCGAATTATCGCTGGCGGCGGGCGCGATTAAAGGCTGGGACAAGCGCAACCAGTTTTATTTCCAGATGATTCAGTCGCTGGCGGCGCATTACGGCTTTGATGTGGACACGCCGTTTGAAAAGCTGCCTGAAAAAGTCAAAAACACCGTGCTGCACGGCTCGGGCAAAGAAGTTATCGATTTCCGCTACCTTTCCGAAAAAGGCACAACCTTCAACCGCAGCCACGCTTTCGAAGGCATCATTCCCAATCTGGAACGCCGTTTCCGCGAAACCGATTCCAACACCGTGCGCGAAGAGCTGCTGCAATACCAAAGCCACCGCGCCTGCAAAAGCTGCGGCGGCGCACGTTTGCGCAAAGAAGCGCGCTATGTGTATGTGGGCGGACAGCCGCTGCACGAAATTTCCGCCAAGCCGCTCACCCAAGCCCATCATTTTTTTGAAACTTTGGACTTGGAAGGCAACAAAAAACAAATCGCCGAAAAAATCCTCAAAGAAATCACCGAACGGCTGGGCTTTCTGATTAACGTCGGGCTGGACTATCTCAACCTGAGCCGCAGCGCCGAAACCCTTTCCGGCGGCGAAGCCCAGCGCATCCGCCTTGCCAGCCAAATCGGCAGCGGCTTGACCGGCGTGATGTATGTGTTGGACGAACCCTCCATCGGCCTGCACCAGCGCGACAACGACCGCCTGCTCGCCACCCTCAAACGCCTGCGCGACTTGGGCAACAGCGTCATCGTGGTAGAACACGACGAAGACGCCATCCGCGAAGCCGATTTCGTCGTCGATATGGGCCCCGGCGCGGGCGAACACGGCGGCAGCGTCTTGGTAGCCGGCACGCCCGCACAAGTCGCCGCCTGCGAACAATCCGTTACCGGCCAATACCTCAGCGGCAAAAAAACCATCAGGCTGCCTGAAAAACGCACTCCCGTGAATCCCGAACGGATGCTCGTACTCAAAGGCGCGCGCGGCAACAACCTCAAAAACGTAACGCTGGAACTGCCGCTGGGGCTGATAACCTGCATCACCGGCGTATCCGGCAGCGGCAAATCCACCCTGATTAACGACACCCTCGCCAAAATCACCGCCCGCGAACTCAACCGCGCCCACGAAGAACCCGCCCCCTACGACGACATCACAGGTTTGGAACACCTCGACAAAGTCATCAACGTCGACCAATCCCCCATCGGCCGCACCCCCCGCTCCAACCCCGCCACCTATACCGGCCTGTTCACCCCCATCCGCGACCTCTTCGCCGGCGTACCCCTCTCGCGCGAACGCGGTTACAGCGTCGGACGCTTCTCCTTCAACGTCAAAGGCGGCCGCTGCGAAGCCTGCCAGGGCGACGGCGTGATTAAAGTAGAAATGCACTTCCTGCCCGACGTTTACGTCCCCTGCGAAGTCTGCCACGGCAAACGCTACAACCGCGAAACCCTCGAAGTGCAATACAAAGGGAAAAACATCAGCCAAGTGCTGGAAATGACCGTAGAAGAAGCCCGCACCTTCTTCGATGCCGTCCCCACCGTCGCCCGCAAACTGCAAACCCTGATGGATGTAGGCCTCGGCTACATCAGACTCGGCCAGTCCGCCACCACCCTCTCCGGCGGCGAAGCCCAGCGCGTCAAACTGGCGTTGGAGCTGTCCAAACGCGACACCGGCCGCACCTTGTATATTCTCGACGAACCAACAACAGGACTGCACTTCGCCGACATCGCCCTGCTGCTCGAAGTCATAGGCCGTCTGAAAGGCAAAGGCAACTCGATTGTGATTATCGAGCATAATCTGGACGTGATTAAAACCGCTGATTACATTGTGGATTTGGGACCGGAAGGCGGCGATGGCGGGGGAAGGATTATTGCTTGCGGGTCGCCTGAGGAGGTTGCAAAAGCAGAAATCGGTTATACTGGAAAATATTTGGAAACTCTATTAGAATTAAAATTTTAATGAATTTAAGGTACTCATATGTCTACAATGAAAGAATCACAGTGTAAAAATTATGGGGCTGTACTAGATAAGCCCTAAATTTCACACCACCGACGCAGCACTTTAAGCTGCTCGGACGGTGTACCAAAGTTAAAACGAAACTCACATTCTTTCAAGAAAAGAGGGAAAGATTTACGGTCAATTCCGTTATATTTTCGCAGAACCCGTTTTGCCTGATTCCAAAAATTCTCAATGCCGTTGATATGGTTTTGTCTGTCGGCAAACAGCTTGCTGTGGTTGATGCGGTGGTGGGTAAAACCACTTACATCCAACACGTCATAGCTGCTTAAACAATCGGTATAAACAATGCTGTCAGGCATGATTTTTCTTGTGATAACAGGAAGTAAGGTTTCTATTTTGGCATTCTTAACAACCACGGTATAAACCTTCCCACCCCGTTTAAGAATACCAAATACCGCCACTTTTCCCGCTGCTCCGCGCCCCCGTTTGCCTTTACGATGCCCACCGAAATAGCTTTCATCTAATTCGACAGCGCCATCAAAAACAGCGTCAGCTTCCAATGAAAGATAGTAGCTGATGACTTCACGAATTTTGCGGTAAAACAGTGCTGCTGAATTGGGGTGGATGCCCAATAAATCGGCAGCAGAACGGGCGGTAACTTCGAGTACAAAAAATTGAAGGAGTTTTTTTTGGATACTCTTTTTTAGTTTACAATGGGTTATCTTCATTTTTGCAGTCTATCATGACTGCTTATCTAGTACAGCCCCAAAATTATAAAGAGTTTTCAGAAAGAAAATTAGATGAAATTAAAAAGAAAATAAAAGAGCAAGAATTTTTCTCATCTGACAATTTGAATAATTTATGTATTTATACAACTGGCTCTCTTGCTCGCTTAGAAGCAACGGAAAAATCTGATTTAGATATTTTCATAATCGGGGAAGATGCTGACAATTACAACTATGGAAAAATTGATGAAATAAAGATATTTTCAGAGTTGATAAAAATTAATATGGAATTGAAATTTCCAGAATTTAGTAATGATGGCGAATTTCTCAAGATATTTAAATATAATGAAGTTGAGAAAATTATAGGTTCTCCAAATGATGATCATCATAATTGGTTTACTGCCAGGATGCTTTTAATATTAGAAAGTAAGTGTCTATATAATGAAGAAAAATATAATGAATTAATTGGTAGAATTATTAAATTTTATTTGAGAGATAAATCTAAAAAAGATTTTAAGCTATATTTTCTACTAAATGATATATTGCGATTTTGGAGAACACTCTGCTTAAATTATGAGGTAAGCAGAACACAGCAAAAAAAATGGGAAAAGAAAAATATTAGCTTGAAATTCAGCAGAAGATTAACAGTTTTTGCCACCATTATATATATATGTGTTTTCCAAATTAATTCGGAGGATAGGCTGCTAGAAATGATTAAAAAAACTCCCTTGGACAGACTTAATGAGTCCATTGAGAAGTTGAGTGGCAATTGCAAGATACAAAATTTATTTAGTAAGTTTAAGGATGAATACGATAATTTTTTAAATCTAAAGGAAGGCTATGATTCCAACCAAGATGATAAATCGATAATATCTGAGCTTAGGAAGCTTAGTAATAGCGATACATTTAGAGAGTTAATATCTGAGATACTTGTTAATAATGGTGACATAGATAAGCATCTTAAATTATTTTTAATTTCATAATTAGCTATGAGGTATGTCATGAAAAACAAAGTACTTGTATTGAATATAAATAATACAGAAATAAATTATTTATTTGATGAGTTACGAAAAAATCATCTTAATGCAATACCTAAATTCCCGCACATTACTATTCGTGGCCCGCAAAAACGCTTTAATCAATCAACTATTAATAAAGTTAAAATGATCACGGATAGTATATCAATAGGCGTTTCTGAGTTAGATATACTTGAATTTGGTAATATATACTTTTGTATTTTTAAAATTAAAGCACCAGCATTAAAGAC
Organism: Kingella potus; assembly: GCF_900451175.1. Classification (NCBI taxonomy): domain Bacteria; kingdom Pseudomonadati; phylum Pseudomonadota; class Betaproteobacteria; order Neisseriales; family Neisseriaceae; genus Kingella; species Kingella potus. Next base: position 327,143 of record NZ_UGJJ01000003.1, on the reverse strand, counting down.
TGTGTGGGACAAACCTGATTTTCCTAGAAAAAAGTTTGGATTTAATCCACATATTACGCTATATAAAGGTGATAAAAGTACTGCAGAGAAAATTAAATATGCAATTGAGACTAAGTATAAAAATAAATTTAATAACTTGGTCATTAATTCAAAAGATATTGAGATTAGAAAAAGTATTATTGGTCAAACGGAGTTATCAATTTAGCCGTAGCCCGCATAAAACCTAATTCCATGCGTAGGGTTTATGCAGTACGCACGTACGCGGTGTTCGAGCTTCTGTTCCAATGCCGTCTGAAACTTTCCTTTCAGCAAGCGTAGGTTGGGTCAAGACCCAACAAAACCGTAAATCCATCCGTTTTGTTGGGTTTGCCTGCTGAAAACAGTAAGGCCGTCTGAAACACTTACCATTCTCTCACATTCCCGCATTGTGTCGGATTCAAGAATCCGACCTGCCTGAAAGCCGTCTGAAAACCTCACCAATCCACGCCCAACGAGAAAACCCGTATGCCCCAAGATACCGACCGTCAAAGCAAACTGCGTGCTTATGATCTGTACGACTCAGGCAAAATCCACCGCCTTGAAGTCGGTACGGCCAAAGGTTTGCAAGACATCCACCGCCACCTGTTTGGCGGCCTGTATCCGTTTGCGGGGCAAATCCGCGAGCAGAATATTTCCAAAGGCAATTTCCGTTTTGCCAACGCGCTTTATTTACGCGCCGCGCTGGATGCGGTGGAAAAAATGCCGGAAAACAGTTTTGACGAAATCATTGACAAATACGTGGAAATGAATGTCATCCATCCCTTTTTGGAGGGTAACGGCCGCGCTACACGCATCTGGCTGGATTTGATTTTGAGAAAGCGTCTCGGCAAAGTGGCGGACTGGCAGCGCGTGGACAAGTGCCTTTACCTGCAAGCAATGGAGCGCAGCCCTGTGAACGATTTGGAAATCAGCTTCCTGCTGCAAAACGCCCTTACCGACCAAACCGACAGCCGCGAAGTGTTTATGAAAGGCATCGATCAGTCCTATTATTACGAGCAGCCCGATTAGCCGCCCACCTGTTTTCAGGCGGTCTATAAGGTCGTCTGAAACCGAAAAGCCGTAGCCGGTGTAGGTTGGATACTTGTATCCGACAAAACCATCTAAGGCCGTCTGAAATACTCGCCGTTACCGCGCATCCCCGCATTGTATCGGATGCAAGAATCCGACCTACCTGTTTTCAGGCAGCCTGAAACACCGCCCGCACCACAGAAGAGGCCGTCTGAAAACAATCTTTCAGACGGCCTCTCTTGTATTTGTACATCAATAATGCTTTACGGCTGACGGGCATTGTTCTGTCCAAAGCCGTGTATTCAAAACCGCGTGCGTGGCTGTGCCACACACCCTACTTGTTCCTCCAAATTTTCAGACGGCCTTAAACGTTGTTTGCAGCTTAAAAAAGCAGGCGTAGGGTGTGTGGCACAGCCACGCACGCGTTTGCCGAATACTCCGCACATATTCCGATTTTTCAAGCTGCCGCAGCCTGGGTCTTTCTCCGATACCCCCAACCAGTCTGCATCCGTTGGGTTTGGCAACCCAAGCTACCTGTTTTCAGCTTGGCTGAAACACCGCCCGCACCACAGAAGAGGCCGTCTGAAAACAATCTTTCAGACGGCCTCTCTTGTATTTGTACATCAATAATGCTTTACGGCTGACGGGCATTGTTCTGTCCAAAGCCGTGTATTCAAAACCGCGTGCGTGGCTGTACCACACACCCTACCTGTTCCCCAAAGTTTCAGACGGCCTCAAATGTTGTTTGAACCGTCAAAAAAGGCCGTCTGAAATCCGCCGGGCGTTTTCGGTCTGTACCCTTTAAATCGCAAACCTGTCCGCTCCGGAGTCGGCGATGCGTATCATGCCTGCGGCGGCGGTGTGGTTGGTGGCTTCGTCGATGAGGATGAACGCGCCGGTGGCGGGGTTGGCGGCGTAGGCGGTGGCGGCGATGGGTTGTTGCAGGGCGATTTCGACCAGGCCGATGTCGTTGGTTTGCAGGGTGTCGGCCTGTCCCGCACGCAGGGTGTTTACGTCCCACACATGGCGCACGGCTTTGATTTTGGCGGGGGCGGTGTGGGTGGTGTGTTTCAGGAGATAGCGGCGGGCGGGGTTGAGCGGGGTGTCGTCAAACCAGCACAGCGCGGCTTCGATTTTTTGTTGCGGCAGGGTGGGGTTGGCGGCGGATACGATGGTGTCACCGCGCGATATGCCGATGTCGGCATCGAGCGTGAGGGTGAGTGCGTCGCCTGCGCGGGCGGTGTCGGTGCGGCCGTTGATGCCGTAAATCGCGGCAATGCGGGCGGTTGCGCCTGTGGGCAGGATTCTGACTGCGTCTCCCGTTTTCAGACGGCCTGCTTCGAGCCGTCCCTGATAGCCTCGGAAGTCGTCGCTGCTGCTGCCGTCTTGGCGCAATACGCGCTGCACGGGGAAATGGGCGGGCAGGTTTTCGCTGCTGCTTTCGCGTGCGGGCAGGTTTTCGAGCAGGGGCAGCAGTGCGTCGCCCTGATACCAGGAGGTGTTGGTGCTGCGGTTTACGATGTTGTCGCCGCCCAATGCGCTGATGGGGATGAAGTGGATTTGTGCGCTGATGCCGAGCTGTGCGGCAAGGCTGCGGTAGGCGGCGGTGATTTTGCCGTACAGGTTTTCGTCGAAGCCGACCAGGTCGAGTTTGTTGACGGCGGCGATGATGTGCGGGGTGCCCAGGAGTTTCAGTATCGCGCTGTGGCGTTTGGTTTGCGGCAGCAGTGCGGCGGTGCCGTCGGAGCCGGCAAAGTTTACGCGGGTTGCGTCGATGAGGACGACGGCGGCATCGGCGGTGGATGCGCCTGTTACCATGTTGCGGGTGTATTGTTCGTGTCCCGGGGTGTCGGCGATGATGAATTTGCGGCGCGGGGTGGCGAAGTAGCGGTAGGCGACATCGATGGTGATGCCTTGCTCGCGTTCGGCGGCGAGGCCGTCGGTGAGGGCGGCGAAGTCGGGGGTTTGGCCGTTTTGCGCGGCGGCTTCGAGCTTGGCGGCATGGTCGGACAGCAGGGTTTTGCTGTCGTAGAGCAGGCGGCCGATGAGGGTGGATTTGCCGTCATCCACGCTGCCGGCGGTGATGAAACGGAGTACGGGTGCGGTCATGGCGGGTTTCCTTTTTTAGGGTTTTCAGACGGCCTGCGGATGGTTGGAGGCCGTCTGAAAGATTGTTTGTTTGTGCGGCGGCTTTTGGCGGGAGTGTTAGAAATATCCCTGTTTTTTGCGTTCTTCCATGGCGGCTTCGGAGACGCGGTCGTCCATGCGGGTCGCGCTGCGTTCGGAGATGGTGGCGGCGGCGGTTTCGGCCACGATGTCGGCGGGTGTGGCGGCGGTGCTGGCCACGGGGCAGGTGCAGGAGATGTCGCCCACGGTGCGGAAACGCACGCTGCGGATGTGTGCGGTTTCGCCTTCGCGCTTGGGGGTGAGCGGCGTTACGGGGACGAGCAGGCCGCCGCGTTCGACCACTTCGCGTTCGTGGGCGTAGTAAATCGGCGGCAGGGCGAGGTTTTCGCGTTCGATGTATTGCCAGATGTCGAGTTCCGTCCAGTTGGAAATCGGGAACACGCGCATGTTTTCGCCGGGGAACAGCCGTGTGTTGTACAGGTCCCAAAGCTCGGGGCGTTGGTTTTTCGGATCCCATTGGCCGAATTCGTCGCGGAACGAGAAGATGCGCTCTTTGGCGCGGGCTTTTTCTTCGTCGCGCCGCGCGCCGCCCATCAGTGCGTCGAAGCCGTTTTCTTCGATGGCTTCCACCAGCGTAACGGCTTGTGCGGCATTGCGCGAATCGGTTTCGCGGCGCAAGACCACCGTGCCTTTCTTTATGGATGCTTCCACGCTGCCGACGACGAGTTCCACGCCTGTTGCGGCGGCGGTTTCGTCGCGGAAGCGGATGACTTCGGGATAGTTGTGGCCGGTGTCGATGTGCAGCAGCTTAAACGGCAGTTTCAGGGCGCGGCCTTCGATTTTGAAGGCTTTTACCGCCAGCGCAAGCAGCACGACGGAATCTTTGCCGCCGGAAAACAGCAGCGCGGGATTTTTGGCGTTGGCAATCACTTCGCGGATGATGTACACCGACTCGGCTTCCAGCCAGTCGAGATGGTTGTTTTGCAGGCTCATGGTTTGGCTTTCTTTGGGTGGTTTCGGGTTTTCAGACGGCCTCTGCGGCTGTTGCGGAATGTGCGGCGGAGGGTGTTTCCGGCCGCATATTTCCGTTTTCAGACGGCCTTTATTTGTGCAGCCCGCATTCTTTGCTGTCGCGGCTTTCCCACCACCAACGTCCGGCGCGGATGTCTTCGCCGGCCTTTACGGGCATGGTGCAGGGTTCGCAGCCTATGCTGGGATAGCCTCGGCGGTAGAGGGCGTTGTAGGGGATTTCGTGCCGCAGGACAAAGGCCCACACGTCGTTTTCCGTCCAGTCGAAAATCGGGTTGTATTTGGCAATGCCGCGCTGGGTGTCGGTTTCGGCAAAGGCCAGCTCCGAGCGCGTTACCGACTGCCCGCGCCGCTGGCCGGTCAGCCATGCGTCCGCGTCGGCCAGTGCGCGGTTGAGCGGCTCGATTTTGCGGATGCGGCAGCACTCGCGCCGCAGCTCCACGCTGTCGTAAAAGGCATTTGCGCCGTGGCGGGCAACATAGCCGGACACTTCGCCGGCATCGGGCGTGTAGCAGCGGAAATCCAAATCGGGATAACGCCGTTGCACTTCATCAATCAGCGCGAGCGTTTCGGCGTTCAGACGGCCTGTCTGCAAAGTAAACACGGCAATCGGCAGCTTTTCTTCGGCGATGATGTGGGTAACGGCCATGTCTTCCACTGCCAGGCTGCTGGCCAGTTTTACGTTTTGATGTGCGGCGGCGGCTCGGATAAGGCGGCGGCGCAGGCTGTCGGTTTTTGCGTCCAGCGCGTCATAAACCGGCGGCGGCGGTGCAGGTATCGTCCACAGTTGCGGGCGCAGCATAAAAGTATTCCTGTCGGAAGCGGTGCGGTTTGCGTTCGGCGGTTTTGCCAAACCAGTCGAGTTTTCGGCGTAGGGCAACGGTTTCTCCTATGACAATCAGCGCGGGGGATTCGGCGGCGGCGGCCAGCGCGGGCAGGTTGGCCAGCGTGCCGGTGCTGACCCGCTGCTGCGGCTGCGTGCCTCTGCTGATAACGGCGGCGGGCGTGTCGGGGCTGCGGCCGTGTTCGAGCAGGGCGGCGGCCAGCTCGGCGGCGCGGATTGCGCCCATATACACCACCAGCGTCTGCCGCCCCTGCGCCAGCGTTTTCCAGTTCAGGGCTTTGCCGTCGGGCTGTACATGGCCGGTTACAAACATCGCCGACTGGGCGTGGTCGCGGTGGGTGAGCGGGATGCCCGCGTAGGCGGTTGCGCCGAGGGCGGCAGTGATGCCGGGCACCACTTCAAACGCAATCCCCGCCGCCGCCAGCGTTTCCAATTCCTCGCCGCCGCGCCCGAATACAAACGGATCGCCGCCTTTGAGCCGCACCACCCGCTTGCCCTCCTGCGCCAGCCGCACCAGCAGCGCGTTGGTTTCCTCCTGCGCCACCCGTTTGCCGCCGGCGCGTTTGCCGACAAAGATTTTTTCCGCATCGCGGCGGATGAGTTCCAACACGCCGTCTGAAACCAGCGCGTCATACAGCACCACATCGGCGGCCTGGATTTTTTGCAGGCCTTTGAGCGTGAGCAGCCCCGCGTCGCCCGGCCCCGCGCCCACCAGAGCCACGCTGCCGCGCCGCGTTACGCCCGCATCGAGCGAGCGGGCGAGCAGCGTTTCGGCCTCGCCGGTGCGGCTGTTTTCGCACAAACGCCTGAAATCCGCATCGGCAAACAGTTTTTCCCAAAAGCGGCGGCGTTGGGTAATGCTGTCCAAACGTTGTTTGACACGGCTGCGCCAGCGTCCGGCCAAATCCGCCATCACGCCCAAGCCCTGCGGCAGCAAGGCTTCGAGCTTCTCGCGCACCAGCCGCGCCAGCACGGGGGCTTTGCCGCCGCTGGACACCGCGATTTGGATGTCGCCACGGTCTATCATTGCAGGGAAAATAAAGCTGCACAGCGAGGCATCGTCCACCGTGTTTACCGGCTTCTGACGCGCCTCGGCGGCGGCAAACACACGGCGGTTGAGCGCGGTGTCGCCGGTGGCGGCCACGGCGAGAAACACGCCGTCCAAAAGCGCGTCGTCAAACGTACGCGCCGACCATTCCACGCAGCCGGCCTGATGAAAAGCCGTCATCGCCGCCCCCAGCTCTGCCGCCGCCACGCGCACCCGCGCACCGGCTTTGAGCAGGCTCTCGGCCTTGCGTGCCGCCACCGCGCCGCCGCCCACCAGTAAAACGGGCCGGCCGCGCAAATCGGCAAAAAGGGGAAAATGGTTCATGGGAGATTTCCTGTAAGCAACGGCGCGATTATAGGAAGACCCTGCGGCGGGCAACAAAGAACCATTGCGCCTAATCTTGGAAGAAAAACGTATAAAGGGATGAAGCGTCGGGAAAAGGATGAGGCTGTCTGAAAACACGGAAACAGAGTGGCGGCGCACCGAAGCCGTGTTTTCAGACGGCCTCACGTCATGGTGAAGCAACACGGAAATATCCGCCATGCTGTTGGCACGGCAGCCAGGGTGTGCCGCACCAAAGTGTGCGCGTTCTTTCGTTTTGCAGGTATTCTGAAACCGCGTGCGTCGCTTGGGCGGCACACCCTGGCTCGCCATCCGCTTTTCCGTTGTCGGGGCAATTGTCTATTTTTTATTTTTCCCACTATAAAAACAAAAGGCGGAAACCGTTTTTTGCACAACAAAGGCCGTCTGAAATTTTCAGACGGCCTTTGTTGTGCATTGTTCCGCAGGCGCACAGACGGTTTGCAGTTTGCGCAAACATAAAGAAGGAAAACGGCTGCGCCGATTCAGGCGGAAGGCAGGACGGTGTGGAAAAGCAGCTATTGCCCTCCGTCCATCTGCACCGATCCGTTTACCGTGATGCGCACATCTTCCACGCCGGGGGCGGGCGGAATATCGGCAGGAGCGGAATCCGCCGCCATTCTTGCGGAAGCGGCGTAAGCCTTGGGCATGGCCACAGGCATATCGCCCAATTCGCCCAGTTTCAGGCTGACGATTTTGTAGCCGGAAAAGCCCAGCGTTTGTGCCAGCGAGGCGGCGCGTTCTTTGAAACGCAGCAGGGCGGTGCGGCCGGCTTCGTCTACGGCGGCATGGCGTTTCTGCATCGAGAGCGAGAAACGGGTGTCTTGTATTTCGGTTTCCTGGCGCGACTGTTCGACCAAGCGGCCGAGCGCGGCGAAATCCCGGCTTTCTATGGTGTATTCCACCGATTCCTGCCAGCCCGACAGCACGCGGCGGTTGCCCGGATAGTGGTAGACGGGATAGACGTTGCGGCCGGATTCGCTGATTTTGAATGCGGATTGGCCGCGCGTGCGGCGTACGAAAGCAGCCTGTTTGGCGGCAAAGGCGCGGTGGGCGGCTTCGCGCTCGCGTGCTTCGGAGCGGACGGCGAACACGGCGGTCATGGTGTCGTGCGGCACGGCAACGGTCGCGCTTTCGGCAAATTCGACGACATTGTAGTTTAGAGGCTCGGCCTGTGCGGCGGCGGCAAGGGCGGCCAGCAGGAGGGCGGTGCGGCGTTTGGCTTTCATGGTGTTGCTTTCGGTAAAACTGATGGGAAAGGGAAACCGGCGTGCGGATGTGTTTTCAGACGGCCCCGATGGATAAAGGCCGTCTGAAAACATTGCGAAAGCGCGGTTTGCATATACGAACGGTTTTTTCAGACGGCATCCTGATGCAGGGAGGCCGTCTGAAAAAGCTCAGTCGAGCTGCAACACGGCGGAGGTATAAACGTTTTGCACGTCGTCGAGGTTTTCCAGCGCGTCGATGAGTTTCTGCATTTTTACCGCATCCTCGCCGGAAAGTACGGTTTCGTTTTGCGCACGCATGGTTACGTCGCCGTCCTGCGATTTGAAACCCGCCTCTTCGAGCTTGGCTTTCACGCCCGCCCAGTCGGTGGGGGCGGTGATGACTTCGATAATGCCTTCTTCGTCGGCCAGCACATCTTCCGCCCCCGCTTCGAGCGCGGCTTCCATCAGCGCGTCTTCGTCGGCATCCGTATAGACCAGATAGCCCTGATGGACGAAGTTGAACGCCACGCAGCCGTCGGTGCCGAGATTGCCGCCGTTTTTGGAAAACGCATGGCGAACATCGGCGACAGTGCGGGTTTTGTTGTCGGTCATGCAGTCCACCATCAGAGCCGCACCGCCGATGCCGTAGCCCTCGTAGCGCAGCTCGATGTATTCCGCCCCCTCGACATTGCCCGTGCCTTTGTCGATGGCGCGCTGCACATTGTCTTTGGGCATATTCGCATCCCAAGCCTTGTCCATTGCCAGACGCAGGCGCGGATTGGAGTTCGGATCGCCGCCGCCCAAGCGTGCGGCAACAGTGATTTCCTTAATCAGACGGGTAAAGATTTTGCCGCGCTGGGCATCGGCGCGGGCTTTTTTATGCTGGATGTTCGCCCACTTGCTATGGCCTGCCATATTCGTATCCTTTAAATATAAATAAAAAAAACAATCTGTTTTCAGACGGCCTAAAAGCACGCACCGCCTGCATTTGAAAAAATAAGGGCGCGATTCTAACATAAGCAGGCCGTTTTCAGACGGCCTGCCGCCCGGCTTGCAATTTTCCCGCCGCAGCCCAATATGGCCGCGCAATACAAACCCTGTTTTCGATTATGGATAATCTTACCAACCATTTCCTTATCGCCACACCCGCGCTGGAAGACCCGCTTTTCGGCGGCAGCGTGGTGTATGTCTGCCGGCACGACGACGAGGGCGCGATGGGCATCATCATCAACAAAGCCTCGCCGATACCGATGGAGGCTGTTTTTGCCGCCGCCGAAAAAGACGTGCCCGAACGTTTCCGCGATCGGCCGATATTGATGGGCGGCCCCGTGCAAATCGACAGGGGCTTCGTCGTCCACACCCCGCGCGGCGCATGGCAGAGCAGCTTCCCCATCGCCGGCGATACCGCGCTGACCACCTCGCGCGACATCATCGATCGTCTGGCGCAGAACGATTCCGTAGAAAAAGCCATCCTCACCATCGGCTGTTCGAGCTGGTCTGCCGGACAGATCGAACAAGAACTGGCGCAAAACTCCTGGCTCACCGTACCCGCCGACGACAGCATTTTATTTGACCTGCCGCTGCGCAAACGCCACCGCGCAGCCCTGTCCAAACTCGGCATCAGCCCCGCCGCCCTAGTGAAAGACGCGGGTCATGCCTGATATGCACGCCACCATTCCCGCTCCGCCCGGCACCTGCCTTGCCTTCGATTTCGGCGAAAAGCGCATCGGCGTGGCACAAGGCGGCGCGGAAACCGCCACCGCACACCCGTTGGCCACCGTTTCCGGCGACAGCAACGAAAAAAAATTTGCCGCCATCGCCGCCCTGATTAAAGAATGGCAGCCGGACTATCTCGTTGTCGGCCTGCCCGTCCACAGCGACGGCACCGAACACCACCTTACCCGTCTCGCCGGCAAATTCGGCCGCCGCCTCCATGCCCGCTTCGGCCTGCCCGTGTACTGGGCCGACGAACGCCACACCTCCCTGCTGGCCGAAAGCCTGCTTGCCGAAGCACAAGTGTTCGGCAAAAAACAGAAAAACATCCTCGACAGCGTTGCCGCACAGGCGATTTTGTCCGGCTTTTTCGCTGCCGGCGCAGTAGGGATAACCGGCGGCGGGGAAGATGCAGATGTGGAAGAATGAGGCCGTCTGAAAAACAAAGCCGGATTTCTGCTGTATTTTCCCGATAGATGTAAAAAAGTTTTTTTAAATTAAAAATATTACGATATAATAAGAAAATCTGTAAATCGGGTTTCCGTCCGCACGGGAAAGCGTTCGCCGATTGTTGTACAGGCTGTTTCGAAAAATCTGTAATTTCGGAGTGAAAACTAAGGAAAACAAAATGGAAAAATCAAAATTAAAACCGTGTTGTTCGGCCGTTCTTGCCGCTATTACCCTGCTTTCGGCAGGCGGAGCGGGCGCACTGGTCATTGAAGAGGACTTTACAAAAGGCGTAACGAAACACAATTGGTATATGCCTGCTCCTGGTGACGGCATTACCAGCCGTTCGGATTCCCGCGCCTTAAACCAAGCGTGTTTGACGGCTGGATCCGGAGCCCAGACGGCATCTGCTAATAGAGCCGGTGTGCCGGGAGCCTGTACCAGCGGTACAAGGGATACATCCGGTCAAGGCGCATTGCGTCTGACACCTGCGGAACACCACCGCGTGGGGGGGATTGTGTCCGACACTCCGTTCCCTACCAACGAAGGTGTGGAAATTACGTTTACCACTTACGTGTGGGGTGGTAGCGGTGCCGACGGCATGGCGTTCTATCTGATGGATGCGGATCGTCCGGTAAGTATTGGTGCGAACGGTGGTTCGCTGGGTTATACCTGTGCGAACGACAACCCGATTTACAGCGGTGTGGATGGTGCTTATCTCGGCATCGGTATGGATGAGTTTGGTAACTTTGTAAACGGCCCTCACGATAGTACCAGCACGGGTTTGGGTAAAGAGAGTGCTACTCGTTGGCATGATGAGCGTTATGGAACTGATCCAAGAGGACCGTTTAATGCCATCGGTATCCGCGGTGCGGGTAAAACCAATATTACCTATATGACATCCGGCGATTTTTTGCGCGACCTGTATGCGACAAACGGCTGGGGTAATGTGCCTCAGAACAAACTGGATGCTTGGCGGCGCGCATGGGACGGTAATAAATATAAATATTACTGGACATGGGATCCGACACCCAATACGACTGATACGCCCAAATTAGCCCCTGATGGTGGTGGACGGGATAATGCGCAAAATAAAAACTGGCTGAAAAGTATGTGCCGTACTGGTACGCTGATCGTCAGATCAGAATTTCTGCCGGCCGGACAGCGGAATATGCGCTTAAGTGCCGACTCCACAGATCCCAAAACCAAGCTCTACAATTACGAATACATTACCAGCAAACGTTTGCCTCAGTCGATGTGGAATAATGTCAATAGCCGTACTCGCGCTATTCCCATCCAATATAAAATCAAAATTACCCCTGACAGTAAGGGCAGCGTTTGGTATAGCCGAAATGGCGGTGCTTTCCAGCCGGTAATGAAAGATGAAGATTTGGTTGCGAGAAACGGCAAGCTGCCGCGCGCGTTCCGTTTCGCTTTCGTCGGCTCGACAGGCGGTTCGCATAATAATCACGAAGTTACCTGCTTTAAAGCGGCACCGAGTACGCAGTCTGAGGGTAGTGCCAGCGTTAACCTGCCTGATGCAAAAGTGGTGAGCGATACCCAGGTTTATCTCTCTCTGTATAATCCATACGACTGGTCCGGCCAGCTGCTGGCGCGTACGCTGGTTCACAGCGGTACGGGCGACGATGCCAAATTCGGTGTCAATGAAACAGCCAACTGGGATGCTTCCTGTAAGCTGAACGGCGGTTTGTGTAATGAAACCAAAGTAAATAATACCCCGAAACAAACCGCAAGGAAGTTCTTCACTTGGAACGGTTCTGCCGGTACGTCTTTGGAATGGGGCAATCTGACTGCTGCGCAAAAAGCAAGTTTGCTTTCTGCCGGCGAAGCGGAAACTGTCGGTCGCCAGCGTTTGGAATATATCAAAGGCGATCAAAGTCAAGAGCAAACCAGCGTGGGTGTCGGCCTGTTCCGCGTCAGAAAAAACATTTTGGGCGACATTATCAATTCCAGCCCGACATGGGTGGGCTATCCTGCCAGTACGAGCTACCAGCGTACATGGCGTGACAAGCGCGGTACCGGAACAGGCAATGAAACCGGATACCGTGAATTCGCCAACGACAATTACGGCCGCATCAATGCGGTATATGCAGGATCCAATGACGGTTTCCTCCATGCTTTCCGTACTGGGCATTACAATGCCAACCGTCAGTTTGACGTAAGCGATAACGACGGTCAGGAGCTGTTTGCCTATATGCCTTCTTCCGTGTTACAGAGAATGCATAAAAAAACGGCAGCAGAAGATGCTCTTGATTTTTCAAATCCCCATTATGCCCATAACTTCTATAACGATGCTTCGCCTGCAACCGGAGATGTGTATTACAACGGCCAATGGCATACTTGGCTGTTGAGCGGTTTGGGTGCAGGTGGAAGCACCATGTATGCGCTGGACATTACCAATCCCGCCCAGTTCTCCGCCGGAAACGTTATCGGTGAATGGACAAACAACAGCGGCGGACAATGGTCGAATTTGGGCAATACTTACGGCACACCGGTGTTCGGCCGCTTCCATGACGGTAACTGGGGTGCAGTATTCGGTAACGGCTGGTGCAGCACCACAGATGCCGCCAATGGCAACTGTACGGCCAATGCCGGTCCGGCAGGTATTTATGTAATGTCTATCAATAGGGATACCGGCGTACCGAGCTTCCGCTTTATCAGTACCGGCGAAGGCGGCACAACTGCCAATCCCAACGGCATTGCCTATGTAACACCCGCCGATGTGGATGGCGACCTGATCTACGATTATGCCTATGCTGGCGATCTTAAAGGCAATGTATGGCGTTTCAACCTGACCGATGCTGCGGGAGGTGTGGAAAAAATCTTCACGACCCGTGCCGGACAGCCGATTACCACTAAAATTGTTATCGGCACCAGCGAGCAGACCGGTCGCGACCCGATTTTGAATTTCGGTACCGGCCGCCGTCAGGAAGGTTATTTGGATAATCCCACAACATTTGCCGAAGGTGTCCAAAGCCTTTACGGCTTGCGCGACCGTACCGCTGCGAAATTCGGTGCCGTGCAGCCGATTAGCCACAGCGAGTTGCAACAGCAGACCGTCAGCCAAACGACAGGAACCTTTACCGACGGTAACGGCGAAACCCACGGCTCCAAACAGCTGAGCGACGAATTGGTGAATTGGGCTTCCCAGCACGGCTGGTATATGGATTTGGGCAGCAAAATAATCGGCAAAGACAGTAACAACCAAGATATTGTCAAATACGAGCAGATTGTTTATAACCCCTATTTGGAAAGAGGCAAGTTCCTTATTGTCAACAGCTTCATAGATGGCAGCGCACCTTTGCTTTCCTGTGATACTGTTGCAGCCTCTGGTGCGACCTATCCGCTCCTCAGCAGCACTGGCGGCGGTATTACCGATTACTACAACAAGGGAACCGGTGCGATCGCGGCACTGTACGGCGCAAACGGTACGGTAAGTATCTTGCGGGTTACAGACTCGAAAGGTTTCATCCATACTGTGATGCTGTATAAAACGCCGGACGGCAAGACTCACGTAGTTAAAGTCAATTTGCCTGTACCTCCGGTAAAACGTGTCAGCTGGCGTGAGATTTTCTAATACATAGCAATATGCTGACAGGCCGTCTGAAAACTTGGAAATAGGTTTTCAGACGGCCTTTTTTATCTGCTGGTTGTTGCTTAGCTTCGGATGTTTGTGCAGGATATTCGGTATGCTTTACCGTTTGCCGCTTGCAAACGGTAAAGCGCAGTAACTTCACGGTTGCGGGCGAAAGCAAGAGGGTCGGAAGGTAGGGCGGCTTTTTTGTGGGCGGGGTGGGTGTACAGCGTTTCGATAACGTGAAGAGAGGCCGTCTGAAAAAGGACGGGTAGGAAGTCGGAGGAGTGTAGGCCGAGATGTTTGGCAATATCGGACATGATAAGCCAGATTTCGCCTCCGGGATTGAGGTGTGCCGCCGCATTGCCGAGGAAGCTGCGCAGCATGGCATGATCGGGATCATATAGGGCGGTTTCGATGGTGGAAGTGGGCTTGGCGGGCAGCCAGGGCGGATTGCAGACGATGAGGTCGGCACATCCTTCCGGGAAGAGGTCGGCTGCTTGGATGGTGATGCTGTCCGTGAAACCGAGGCGGCGGATGTTGGCTTCGGCGCAGATAAGGGCGCGGGGATTGTTATCGGTGGCGGTAATGCGGGGGATGCCGCGTTTTGCCAGCAGGGCAGCGAGGATGCCGGAGCCTGTGCCGATGTCGAAGGCCGTCTGAAAATCGGGATTGAGTTCGGAGCGCATAATGAGTTCGAGGTATTCACCGCGAATTGGGGAAAATACGCCGAAGGGAACGTGGACTTTTGCTCCGAGTGCAGGGATGTCCGTGCCTTTTTGGTGCCATTCGTGAGCACCGATGAAGCCGAGCAGCAGGTTGAGCGGGAGAAGGAACGGCGCGTCGGCAGGTTGGTCGTATATGTCTGCCAGCGCGGGTTTGATGTCGGGTGCACGGGGTAATGTAAGGGTAAAATCCGCGCCGATTTCGACAGCAAACATATTGATAAGGCGGCTTTGCTGCGACTGCCGCAGGCGGTGTCGGTGGAAGGCGGATGCAGGATCGGCGGGTGCCTGCTGCTTGTTGTCTGTTTTTTTGTTTTTTTCAGACGGCCTGTTGCCACGCACGCGCTTTTTCAGGGCGCTAAGGATTTGTTTGGCGTTGTGGTAGTCGCCGGTAAAGACGGTGGCTATGTTGGCACGGGCGTTTTGCAGGACTGCATCGGCGTTGGTTTCACGTAGAAAGATGGCGTTTTGCGGCGGCTTTTGCGTGCTTTCGTTGCGCCATTGGCGGCATTCGCCGATGCTTGTGGGAATTTCGGGATACATAGTGAGGCCGTCTGAAATATGGTCTTAGGATGGAAAGAGGCCGTCTGAAAGGGGTTTTTCCGTTTCAGACGGCCTCGGTAAAATGGCTTAGTGCTTGTTTAGGCCGAGTACGTCCTGCATATCGAACAGCCCGGTTTTGCCGTTTGCCCACGCCGCAGCACGCACCGCGCCTGAGGCGAAGGTCATGCGGCTGGATGCTTTATGGGTAATTTCCACGCGCTCGCCGTCGGTGGCAAACAGCGCGGTGTGGTCGCCGACAATATCGCCGCCGCGTACGGTGGCGAAACCGATGGTGTCCGAATCACGCGCACCGGTGTGGCCTTCGCGGCCGTAAACGGCGCACTTTTTCAAATCGCGGCCGAGTGCGTCGGCAATCACTTCGCCCATGCGCAGAGCCGTACCGCTGGGGGAATCGACTTTGTGCCGGTGGTGCGCTTCGATGATTTCGATGTCGTAGCCTTCGTTTAACACGCGGGCAACGGTGTCGAGAATGTGGAAGGTAAGGTTGACACCCACGCTGAAATTGGCAGCAAACACCACACCGATGCTTTCGCCTGCGGCTTTGATGGCGGCTTTGCCCGTATCGTCGAAGCCGGTAGTACCGATGACGATGTTCACACCGTGTTCCACGCATTTGTGCAGATGGCGCAGGGTAGGTTCGGGGCGGGTAAAGTCGATGAGTACGTCGCTTTGTGCCAATACCGCATCTGCGTCGTCTGTAATCAGAATGCCGGTTTTCAGACCGATTGCAAAACCCGCATCGAGACCCAGTGCGTCGGAGCCGGAATGTTCGAGTGCGCCGCTCAATACGGTGTCGGGGTGTTTACCGACAGCTTCGATGAGGACGCGCCCCATGCGGCCGTTTGCACCGGCGATGGCGATTTTCAAAGGATTCATGCCCTGCGCCCCGTGCTATTGCGCCTGTGCGGCGGATTGGAGTTGTTCGCGGGCATAGCCGATGGCGTTGCCCTCTGCTTTAACGACGCGGTCGTTTTCAAACCAAACGGTCAGATTGCGGGTTTCGCTTTGGTCGATAATGCCGTTGCGGCTGATCTCGTAGGTGTAGTCCCAACGGTTTTGTCGGAAAGCGGAGCGCAGGAGGGGCGTACCGAGCAGAAGCTGAACCTGGTCGCGGCTCATTCCGGGCTGCAAGGCGGCTACGGCGCGGGCATCCAGCCGGTTGCCCTGGATGACTTTCAGTTTGTACGACGGAAAATGGGAAACCCGCTCGGACGAGCAGGCGGAGAGGGCGATACAGGCTGTTGCGGCAAGCAGAATGGCGGTTTTGTTCACAATGTTACCTTTCCGGAAAATACGGGAAAACGGGTGTTATACACGACAAA
The DNA here is from genome assembly GCF_900451175.1 of Kingella potus. NCBI lineage: Bacteria > Pseudomonadati > Pseudomonadota > Betaproteobacteria > Neisseriales > Neisseriaceae > Kingella > Kingella potus. The sequence continues at coordinate 311,114 of NZ_UGJJ01000003.1, read as the reverse complement.
GATTTTATTTGAAAATTTTTATCAAATGATAGTGGGCAAGCGCGTCAAATTTGCGTATTATAGCGGCAATCATCCAACTACGATATGAAAGAGCCTGATTATATGGACAACAATATTGCACAACTGAGAGACAGCGGCCTGAAAGTAACCGGTCCCCGTTTGAAAATCCTGGATCTGTTTGAAAAACATCCGAAAGAGCATATGAGCGCGGAAGATGTGTACCGTATGCTTTTGGAAAGCGATGTGGAGATCGGTGTGGCCACCATCTACCGCGTACTGACCCAGTTTGAGCAGGCGGGTATTCTGCTGCGCCATCATTTTGAAACCGGTAAAGCGGTGTACGAATTGAATACCGGCGGACACCATGACCACATTGTCTGTGTCAAATGCGGCCGAGTGGCCGAGTTCCACAGCGAGGAAATCGAAGAGCTGCAAGACAGAATGGCCGAAGAACACGGCTACCGCATTGTTGATCACGCACTGTATATGTACGGTGTGTGCAGCACTTGCCAGAAAAAGGAAAAACGCTGATTTTCTTGCTATTCCCATACAGCAAAACAGGCATCCTGAGTATTTCGGATGCCTGTTTTGTTATCGGGAAACGTTTGGGAATTTTTGGACAAACCGCGTTTGGAAACAGAAAACCGGATTTTCTGTTTCCGAGATAGGGGCGTGCGGATTTTTTGAAGCCCAAAATATAAAAATCTCCACATTTCATTGTGGAGATTTTTCTTGTACATCTGTATTGGCTCCCCGACCTGGGCTCGAACCAGGGACCTGCGGATTAACAGTCCGTCGCTCTACCGACTGAGCTATCGGGGAAAGGAGACGCGCATTATAGCTTGGGCGGATTTTTTGTCAAATTTTGCGTTCGTTTGCAAACGGATTTGCCGCTAAGCCGATAAATAAACAGCTTATTTAATTTTTCTCATGGCAGCGAAGTAGCGGGGCAGCAGCTTGTCGGACGGGGTTTGGGCGGAGAATTGTTGCAGGATGCGGCGGCAGGCATCGTTTTGTACTGCTGTGTGCGTATGCGGGGAATGAAGGACGGCATAGCAGCGTGCGAGGGTTTCGGCCTGCTGCTCCATATTGAGATCGGAAAATCTGCGTATTTCGTGCAGGGGCGGGCAGCGGTAGGCTCGGCGGCGGAGGTAGCCGCCACGGGCGGCGAGGATGAGGCCGCCCAGCCAGGTTTTGAAGCCGTGCTGCCATTGCCAGACGTGGGTCAGTTCGTGTATCAGCCACAGCGTGTAGCCCGGTGCGGCACGGGTGTAGTCGGGAAGGTAGTGTGTTTGGGGGAAATAGATGCGGCCGTTGGGGGAAACGGCGGTGTGATATTGCGGCAGCAGGGGCAGGCCTCGGTGGATGCGGACGGCGGCATAGTCCAGATGGGGGCCGAATACGGTTTGTGCGGCGCGGGTTTCGTCGGGTGTGAGGCGGCGGGATTCGGTCATGTGCTGTGGTGCAGGAGGCGGATGAGGACGTCTGAAAGTGCGCTTTCTACGCGGGAGAAATGGTTTTCAGACGGCCTTTTTTCTGAAAGTTTGGGGGGCGTGCGTCGCTGGCGACACTCCCTGCGCAAGCGGTGCGGCTTGGCATTGTTGCTGCGTAAACCGTTTTTTCAGACGGCCTGCCGTTTGGTTTTTCCCGCTGTGCCGTAGGCGAGGATTTCGACTGTGCCGGCCTGTCCGCCGTTGTTCGGCTGGGTGGGCGGGGAGAGGGTGATGGTGTCGAGTTTGACGTTGTACACGGTGTCCGCGCCGAGTGCGGCGGCTTTTTCTTTCATGCGCAGGATGCCTTCGCGGCGGGCGCGCTCGATCAAGGTTTCGTATACGCCGATGTGGCCGCCGATGATTTTGCGCAAGAAGGCGATGACGCGGCTGAAGCGGTCGCCGGAGAGGACGACGCTGCCGTAAACGAGTTCGCCTTCGTAAAAGTCGGACGGCGGGTGTTTGACGGAAATCAGGGCGATATGGGCCAGCGCGGCTTCGCGTTCGGCGAGGTCGGCGAGGTGTTTTTTTGCGTTGTAGCGGCCGATGAAGGCGGCGGCGGCCAGGAGGATGAGGGGAAGCCAGAGCGGCCAGGCGGCGAGGATGATGGAGGCGGTGTCGGGCTGGTTCATGGCTCGGTTCCTATTCTCCGATGACGACGGCTGTGCCGTAGGCGAAGATTTCGGCTGCGCCGGCGGCGACGGAGGCGGTGGAGAAACGGACGTTGACGACGGCGTTGGCACCGGCTTCCCGCGCTTGGGCAATCATGCGTTGCAGGGCTTCGTTACGGGCTTCGTCGAGCAGCTCGGTGTAGCCTTTGAGTTCGCCGCCGACAATGTTTTTGAGTCCGGCCATGATGTCGCGGCCGACGTGTTTGGCACGGACGGTGGAGCCTTGTACCAGGCCGATGTGGCGGGTGATGGTGCGGCCGGGGACGGTTTCGATGTTGGTGATGAGCATGGTGTTCTCCTGTTTGGGGTATGGGTAAAAGGGCTTTGGGGACGGTTTGAGGCCGTCTGAAAAGCGTTCGCATTATACGGAAGAACGGCTGGTTGCGGCGGCGGTTTTTTACCGGAGCGGTGTGTTCAGACGGCCTTTTCACGCTGGGGCGGGGCGAGGGCGAGGAGGGCGGCGCGGCTGCGCTCCAGGAAGCTGTCTTTGTCTTCGTTTTCCTGCAAAAACAGGGGTGCGCCGATGTGTACGTCGCACAGCAGGGGGACGGGGAGGATTTTGCCTTTGGGCAGGACGCGGCTGATGTTGTCTATCCAGATGGGGACGAAGCGGGTGGCGGGACGGCTGCGGGCGAGATGGTAGATGCCGGATTTGAAAGGCAGCAGGGCGGCGGTGTCGTCGGTGTTGCGGGTGCCTTCGGGGAAGACGATGAGGGCGTGGCCACCATCGAGGGCGGCAGCCATTTTTGCGGTGGTTTCCTGCGCCAGGCCGCTGTGGCGGGGGATGAGCAGGGCGTTGAAGACGGTTTGGATGACGAAGCGTTTCAGACGGCCTGTAAGCCAGTAGTCGGCTCCGGCAACGGGGCGTGCCGCCCTGCGCCAGCGGCGGGGGAGGGCAATCCAAACGAGGAGGAAGTCGCCGTGGCTGCCGTGGTTGGCGTAGTAAACGGTGTGCTGCGGCGGGAAGGGCAGGCTGCTTTCGGGTTTGGGCCGGATGCCGGTGAGGAAGGAAACGAGCAGGCACAGGGCTTGGTCGGTAAGCCAGGCAAGCTGTTGTTTGACGGGGTTGTTCATGCTGCGTTTCTTTTTACGGGTTTGGTTTGCGGCAGGCGCGCTTGGACGCGGCGGAGGTATTCTGCAACGCGGTTTTCGGTTTTCAGACGGCCTCTTTGCTGGAAATCGGGGAGCGCGTGCGTGGCTTGCGCCACACATCCTACGCAGGTTGCAGGCATTGTTTTCAGACGGCCTCTTTGCATTGGAAGATGGCGGCGAAAAAGCCGTCGGTGCGGTGTTCGGCGGTGTCGAGGCGCAGGTAGGGGCCGGTGTTCAGGCCGGTTTTGCGGATTTCCGGCAGGGTGGCACAGTCGAGCAGCTCAAATTCGGGGTGTTCAGCGAGGAATTGTTCGGCCTGCCGTTCGTTTTCCTGCGGCAGGATGCTGCATGTGGCGTAAACCAGCCGCCCGCCCGCTGCGACGAGCGCGGATGCGGCGGCGAGGATGCTGTGCTGCTGCACGGCAAGCTGGGCGACGGTGTCCGGCGACTGGCGGTATTTCAGGTCGGGATTGCGGCGCAGGGTGCCGAGGCCGGAGCAGGGGGCATCAACCAACACGCGGTGTGCCTTGCCTTGCAGGCGGGCGGTACGCGGGTCGTGTTCGCTGTCGATGCGTTCGGGGCGGATGTTGGTGAGGCCGGCGCGGGTCATGCGCGGTTTGAGTTTGGCCAGGCGTTTGTCAGCGGTGTCGAAAGCATAAATGCAGCCTTTGTTGGCCATCATTGCGCCGATGGCCAGTGTTTTGCCGCCTGCGCCGGCGCAGAAGTCGATGACGGTTTCGCCGCGTTTCGCGCCTGTCAGCAGGGCGAGAAGCTGGCTGCCTTCGTCTTGTACTTCGATGGTGCCGTCGAGAAACAGCGGGTGGCCGTAGAGGGCAGCTTTGTCGTGCAGGCGGATGCCCCACGGGGAAAAGGGTGCGGCTTCGGCACGCAGGCCTTCCTGATGCAGGGCGGCCAATACTTTGTCGCGTCGGGCTTTGAGGGTGTTTACCCGCAAATCCAGCGGGGCGGGGCGGGAGACGCTGCTGCCGAATCGCAGGATTTCTTCGTCGGACAGACTTTCGCGCAGGATGCCGATCAGCCATTGCGGCAGCTCGGCGGCGGTGTCGAGGCCGTCTGAAAATGCGGCTTTGCGTGCTTTCAGGGCGGCGAGGAAGGCTTGTTCTTCTTGGTCGCAGAGGTCTTTGGTTTGGCTGATGTTGAATCCCCGTCCCAATACCAGCGCGGCCAGAGCCGCACGGCGCGGCGCGGTGTGCGGCTTGGGCAGGGCGGCGGAAATTTTCTGATAATGGCGCAGGGCGGCAAACGCGGTTTCGGCAATTTCGCCGCGGTCTTGCCGCCCGAGTTTTTGGTGCTTGCGGAAATAGGCCGATACGGCGGCATCGGCGGGCTGGGCGAATGTGAGTATGTCGGCAAGGACGGCGGCGGTGTGGCCGAGTTGGAACGGGGTCATGGCGGGACTATTCGGTGAGCAGGCGCAGGGCTTCGCGGTATTTGGCGGCGGTTTTTTCAATGATTTCGGCGGGAACGCGCGGGGCGGGCGGCTGTTTGTTCCAGCCGCTTTGTTCGAGCCAGTCGCGGACAAACTGTTTGTCGAAGGAGGGCGGGTTGCTGCCGGGGCGGTATTGGTCTTTGGGCCAGAAGCGGCTGGAGTCGGGGGTGAGCACTTCGTCCATCAGGGTGAGGGTGCCGTTTTCGTCGAGGCCGAATTCGAATTTGGTGTCGCAGATGAGGATGCCGCGTGTTTCGGCATAGGCGGCGGCTTCGGTGTAGAGGGCGACGGCTTTTTCGCGCACTTGGGCGGCGAGTTGCGCACCGATGATGCGTTCGCATTCGACAAAGGAGATGTTTTCGTCGTGGCCGCCGACTTCGGCTTTGGTGGAGGGGGTGAAGAGGACTTCGGGCAGCTTGTCGGCTTCGCGCAGGCCTGCGGGGAGGGGAATGCCGCAGACGCTGCCGCTGCGGCAGTATTCCTTCCAGCCGCTGCCGGCCAGATAGCCGCGCACGATGGCTTCGATTTTGAGGGGGGTGAGGCGTTTGGCAACGACGGCGCGGTTGGCAAGGGCGCGTGCTTCGGCTTCGGGGAGAACGTCGTATACTGTGTCGCCGGTGAAGTGGTTGGGCATGATGTGCGCGAGTTTTTGAAACCAGAAGTTGGAAATCTGCGTGAGAATCTCGCCTTTGCCGGGGATGGGGTCGTCGAGGATGACATCGAAGGCGGAGAGGCGGTCGGAGGCGACCATCAGCATCCGTTCGGCATCGATTTCGTAGAGGTCGCGGACTTTGCCGGAGTAGGTTTTTTTCAGGCTGGTGTTGTTCATGCTGTGCTTTCGGTGGGTATTGCGGGGAGAGGAGGCCGTCTGAACGGTTTGGTTTTCAGACGGCCTCGGGCGGTATTTACCTGCCGCTGATTTTGTCGGACAGCGGCACTTCGTGGGGATTGATGCGGGGCGTGTCTTCCTGGCCGAGGCCGACGAGGCGGCGCAGGCGGGTCATGTAGGCGTTTGTGTCCAGGCCTTTGCCGTAACGCTGTGCTTCCCACACGGTTTCGGCAAGGGCTTCCATCATTTTGTGCTCGGCGGCCACCCAGTCGCCGTTGTGGCGGGCGGTGAGGGTTTGGTGGATGGAGCGGATGCCGGGAGGCTGGTCGATGGCGGCCTGCTCTTGGATGGAGAGGTGCAGCGAGAGATGGAGGAAGGGGTTTTCGCGGCCGTTTTCGGGTTTCCACTCGGTGTCGAGGTAGTCTTCGACGTGTTCGAGATAGGGGGCGTATTCCTGATGCGCTTCGACGATGCGCAGGGCTTTTTGTTGCAGGCCGTCGAGGGCGAGTGGGTTGAGCCGCTCCTGCCAGACGCGGGCGAAAAAGCGGCGGACATCGTGGGTGTTTACGTCGTACATGGTGTGTTTGCGGTTGGGGCCGTCCGAACAGGTTTTCAGACGGCCCGAAAGTTGCAGAATCAGCGGAAGCCGCCGCGCCCTTTGCCTTTGCCTTTGCGCTGCTGCGCTTGCATCTGCTGCGCGGCTTTGATTTGCGCCTGCCGGGTTTTGGCGTTGAAAGGCGAGGTGTCTTTGAAGAACTGGTGTGCTTCTGCGGGCGGGCAGTTGTTATTGGCCATGCAGTAGATGAGCACCGCGTCTTTTTGTGCCTGGCCGCCGCTGTTGTACATACGGCGCAGGTCGGCCGGATTGATGCGGCCGCTTTCGGGGTCGATGTTGAAGGATTTGAGGCGGTCGGCAAACTGTTTGCGCTGGCGTTTGATAACCCATACGGCGGCCAGGGCGATGACGGCGGCCGCCAGTACGACGGAGAGCAGGGCAATCCACCAGCGCACGCCGAAGAGGATGAGGATGCCGGCAATCACGGCGGCGATGATCGAGATGCGGATGGCGGGCTGGACAAACATTTTCGGATTCATGGCGTTTCTTTATATACGGTGTGGTACGGGGGCGGATTGTAAACCGAAACAGGCATCCGGCGCATCCTTCTTAACCTTAGATGCGCCACAGGCGGGACGGCGGTTTTTTCAGACGGCCTTTGCATTGCGGCGCATGCGGTTTGCGGTTTGGCGGTCATCGTTGCCCGAACTTTCGGCAAACGCGTGCGTCGCTTAGGGCGACACACCATACGCGGATGCTTGCAGGGTATATGGCGCGGACACGCACGCGCTTGCAGATCGGGGCAGATATTTGGTAGGGCGGTTCATAAAGTGTAGAAACCCCTAGCGTTGTTTACAGTATTTCAAGGAAAATACCGTAAATGAACATCCACAAAAACACCCGCCTCGTCCCACACGACCGCCAAGCCATCTGGCTCGCCTACACACAGAACAAAGAAAGCGTTACTTCCCTTGCCCGCCGCTTTATGGTCAGCCGTACCACCATCTATCGTGTGCTCAAAGCCGCACGAGTCCAATTACTTGTGCCGCAGAACAGCACCAACAACCGCTTCAAGCAGGCCTATTACGGAATGCGCCGTTTGGCCAAAGCAGAACGCGCCATCTAAGAGAAGCTTAAAAAGCAAGCCAAACGCTACAACAAGTCCTACCCGGGCGAAATGGTTCATGTGGACACCAAACGGCTGCCGTTGCTCAAAGGGCAGAGAGTTAGCGACAAACGCGATTACCTGTTTGTTGCCATTGATGACTTCTCACGAGAGCTATACGCGGCTGTCTTGCCCGACAAAACGGCAAACAGTGCCGCCATGTTTCTTAACGACCACGTTATCAAACCCTGCCCGTATCTGATTGAATGCATCTATTCGGACAACGGCAGCGAGTACAAAGGCGCGGCTAATCATGCGTTTGGCGTTGCCTGTTTTGAGAACGGCATCAATCAGAAGTTTACCCGTCCTGCGCGTCCGCAAACCAACGGCAAAGCCGAAAGGGTGATACGGACGATTATGGAGATGTGGCACGACAAACAGCAGTTTGACAGCCCCAGTCATCGGCAGAAAGAGCTGTGCCGCTTTGTGAATTTCTACAATACCGTGAAGCCGCACAGCAGCCTGAAAGGGGATACGCCTTTTGAGGTGTTGCAGGCTTATTTTTCCCAACCTGTTGTGTAAACAACGCTGTTGATTTCTACACATAAAGCAGAATAGAGGCCGTCTGAAAACGGTATTTTCAGACGGCCTCTGACGTTTGTTCCCTCCCCCGCCTGCGGTGTACAGACCGCACACATAGGTAACACCTGTGCGGAGACATAGGTAACACTCTTACCCGTCCCACAGACGGAGAAACCTATACCTTGGAGAACCACTACCATGCCCGAACAACGACACGAATTCGTTACCCTCGCCCGCAAAGACGATGCCAACATCAGCGAACTTTGCCGCCGCTTCGCCATCAGTCGCAAAACCGCCTACAAATGGCTGCCCCGCGACGATATGCACGACCTTTCCCGCCGCCCGCACCACAGCCCCAAGCGCACACCGCTGCTCTTGGAAACGCAAGTGTTGGCGCTGCGCGACCGCCATCCCGCCTGGGGCGGGCGCAAAATCGCCCACCTCTTGCAGCGCGAGCAGGGGATTGCTTTGGCACCCAGCACCATCACCGCCATCCTCCACCGCCATCAACGCATTACACCGCAGGCCGGCGCCGCCGCCACCCCTTGGCTGCGCTTCGAACACGCCTATCCCAACGCCCTGTGGCAGATGGATTTCAAAGGCCATTTTGCGCTGATGCAGGGGCGTTGCCATCCCTTGACCGTGTTGGACGACCATTCGCGCTACAACATTGTGCTGCAAGCCTTGGACAACGAGCGGCGCGCCACGGTACAAAACGTCTTGCACGCAGCCTTTTGCCGCTACGGCCTGCCGGAGCGCATCAACGTCGATAACGGTGCGCCGTGGGGCGGGCAAGGCGGTTTGACCGCGTTGGCGGTCTGGCTGATACGGCTGGGGATACGTTTGACATACAGCCGCCCGGCACATCCGCAGACCAACGGCAAAGACGAGCACTTTCACCGCACTTTGAAAGCAGAAGTCCTGCAGACGCATACCTTTGCCGATTTGGCGCATGTGCAAAGCCATTTTGAGCACTGGCGGCATATCTACAACCACCAACGGCCGCACGAGGCGCTGAACATGGACAGTCCGGCGCAGCGCTACCGTGTTAGTGCCAGAACCATGCCGTCGGTTCTACCGGAGATTGAATACCTGGAGGGCGACATCGTACTCAAAGTACAGCAAGGCGGCTGGTTAAGCCTGAAAGGCCGCGAGATACGGGTCGGCAAAGCCTTGGTCGGCCAACGGGTGGCTTTGCGTGCCGAAGACGGGGTTGACGGGCGGCTTGTGCTGTATTTTTGTCATCACCGGCTGGGCGAAATTGACTTGGATGACTGTTGAGCCGGGTACCGATTTTGTTATGCTGCAACTGTTACCCATGTCCCCGCACATGTGTTACCTATGTCTCCGGTCTGTACACAAATCCCAAGTAGGGTGTGTCGCCTAAGCGACGCACGCGTTCCTTCCCATTTGGAAAATAAGGCCGTCTGAAAATCTGCTTTACAGAATTTCAGACGGCCTTTGCAACCGCGTAGGGTGCTTTGCCGCAGGACATACGCGTTCCAAAAACTTTGGAAAAGGCCGTCTGAAAGCGTTTCCCGCTGTTTGTGAAGCTGAGCTTTCAGACGGCCTCTGCCGTATTTTCCGGCTTATTCGGCCAGCTTTAAAAAATGCTCGCGGTAGTAGCGCATTTCTTCGATGCTTTCGAGTATGTCGTCGAGTGCTTTGTGCGTGCCGCGTTTGACCACGCCTTTGGCTACGGCTGGATTCCAGCGTTTGGCCAGCTCTTTCAGGGTGGATACGTCGAGATTGCGGTAGTGGAAATGCGCTTCGAGGCGGGGCATGTATTTCTGCATGAAGCGGCGGTCCTGATGGACGGAGTTGCCGCACATCGGCGAGGATTTTGCGGGTATCCATGCGGCAATAAAATCCAAAAGCTCCTGCTCCACTCCGGCTTCGGTGTGGTGCGATTCGCGCACGCGCTGCGTCAGGCCGGTGCGGCCGTGGGTGGCGGTGCACCACTCGTCCATCGCGTCGAGGATTTCGTCGCTTTGGTGTACGGCATACACGGGCGACTGCGCCAGTACGTTCAAGTCGGAATCGGTAATGATGACGGCAACTTCGATGATGCGTTCGCTTTCGGGATCGAGTCCGGTCATTTCCATATCGATCCAGCAGAGGTTGTTTGCATTTTGCGCCATAGCGGGCGGCCTTTCGCGGGTTTGAAAAAACGGGCGCGATTATAGCCGAAACCGGTCTGCCAAAAGGAAAAGGCCGTCTGAAAATCCGTTTCAGACGGCCTTTGCGCACAGGCAGACTGCAGGGCAGATGCGGGCATTGTCGAAATGCCCGCATCGGTTGCGGAGGCGGCAGATGCCGCAAACGGTTTGCGCTTTGCGCCGCCCGCTTTGCCGCCGTGTTTTCAGACGGCCTCAATCGGTCAGCGTGCCTTTGGTGGATGGCATTCTGCCTGCCATACGCGGGTCGTATTCCACAGCCATGCGCAGGGCGCGGCCGAAGGCTTTGAATACGGTTTCCGCCTGGTGGTGGGCATTGTCGCCGCTGAGGTTGTCGATGTGCAGGGTCATCATGCTGTGGTTGACGATGCCGTGGAAAAATTCGCCGAACAGATCCACATCGAATTTCCCGATCCACGCGCGGACGAAGTTTACGTTGTACACCAGGCCGGGGCGGCCGGAGAGGTCGAGAACGACGCGGCTGAGGGCTTCGTCGAGCGGGACATAGGCGTGGCCGTAGCGGCGGATGCCGGCTTTGTCGCCCAATGCCTGTTTCAATGCCTGTCCGAGTGTGATGCCGATGTCTTCTACGGTGTGGTGGTCGTCGATATGGATGTCGCCCTTGCAGGTAATGTCCAAATCAATCATGCCGTGGCGGGCGATTTGGTCGAGCATGTGTTCGAGGAAGGGTACGCCCGTGTCGAAACGCCCCTGCCCCGTGCCGTCGAGGTTCAGGGTAAGGGTGATTTGGGTTTCGCTGGTGTTGCGGGTAACGGTTACGCAGCGGCCGCCGTTTTGCGGCACGAACAGCACGGGCAGCGGCGGATGCTGTACGGCGGCGGCATCCGGTGCGGCGGCTCTCGGAGCGCGTTCGGTGTGTTTTCTGTCCATCCAGCCTTTGGGCTTGCCCATGCCCGCTTCGAGCTTGGCGGCCAGCACGCTGGAAATGCCGCGTCCGTTTTCATCATCCTTGGACAGACGGTTTTTAAGCTGGTGCAGCGAAGCGGGGTTGTTGTAGCCGCAGGCGCGGGAAAGTTTGGACACGCTGCCCGCTTCTTTGACCAGACGCAGGAAGTTTTCGGTACGGATGGCTTTTTTATCGGTGGCCATAGTTTTATTCCTTTCAGAAAATGTTGGGTGTTTGAAAAAATATTTGCTGTTT